>JBGTFX010000090.1:0-17534 GCA_041747055.1 Balneolaceae bacterium | reverse complement strand
TATTGAGCGTGGTGTGGTGAAGATCAACGACGAGATTGAGATCGTAGGGATTGTGGAAGCGCCGATGAAGAGTGTGGTAACAGGAATTGAGATGTTCCGCCGCCTGCTTGACAGAGGAGAGGCTGGTGATAACGCCGGTATTCTGCTTCGTGGAATCAACAAAGAGCAGTTAGAGCGAGGCATGGTGCTTTGCAAGCCGGGTACAATCAACCCACACAAGAAGTTTGAGTGTGAAGTGTATGTACTGAGCAAGGATGAGGGTGGACGTCACACTCCATTTTTTGAAGGATATCGGCCGCAGTTTTACTTCAGAACCACTGATGTTACGGGCGCTTGCGATATGCCTGAAGGAGTGGAGATGGTAATGCCGGGCGATAACGTGAAAATGAATGTAACGCTGATACAGCCTGTAGCGATGGAAACAGGACTACGCTTTGCAATCCGCGAGGGCGGACGCACAGTGGGAGCTGGCGTTGTAACGAAAATTAACGACTAAAAAGCCGTTATCGTAAAATGCTTTTTGATTGACAGAACCGAATTCCGGTTTTGTCAATCGGCATTTACGGGTGTAGCTCAATTGGCAGAGCAACGGTCTCCAAAACCGTAGGTTGGGAGTTCAAGTCTCTCCACCCGTGCAAAATTATTGGTATTTAATAACGTAGTATAAATAGTTGAAGGGCGCTAAAAGGCTCTGTAATTGTAAACAAAGTTGTCATGAAAAAGATTAAGGAATTTTTAGAAGGTGTTCGAACAGAGATGAAAAAAGTCTCTTGGCCGGAACAGCAAGAATTAATTGACAACACCATCATTGTTGTTGTGTTTACAATAATTGTTTCAGGCTTCATTTTCGGAGTTGATCAAGTTTATAGTACCATTTTGGAGGTTATATATAGATGAGTTCCGATGAAAGTTTTCAATGGTATGTAGTTAGATGTTTTTCGAGTCACGAAAAGAAGGTTAAAGAATATCTCATTAGAGAGATGGAAGAACAGGGACTCGAACATAAAATTGAAGAGATACTTATACCTACTGAAACGATTGTAGAAATTAGAGGGGGAAAAAAGAAAACTAAAGAAAAAAACTTTTTTCCCGGTTATATGCTTGTGAAAACAAGGTATGATGAAGAAGTAAATAACTTAGTACAAAGTGCACCTTCTTGTATTGGTTTCTTAAAGGCCGGAAAGAATGATGTAGTTCCTACACCTATTAAGGAAAGAGAAGTAGAACGAATTCTTGGCAGAGTTCTTGATAACAAGGAAATTGCTGAGCAAGGTGGTGTCATTGATATACCTTATAAGGAAGGAGATATTGTAAAAGTAATAGATGGTCCATTTAAGGAATTTGATGGAACCGTTCAGGAGGTTTTTCCTGATAAATTAAAACTAAGAGTATTGGTAAGTATTTTTGGGCGTAAAACCCCGGTTGAGGTTGATCTAAATCAGGTCGAATCATCATCATAAGAACTTTAACGTGAGCTATTACGCAGCAAACAGAAGAACGAATCACTAATTGATTCTATATGGCAAAAAAAGTAGATAAGGTGCTAAAACTTCAAATCGTTGGTGGGCAGGCAAACCCTGCTCCTCCGGTAGGTCCAGCTTTAGGCCAGGCCGGCATCAATATTATGGAGTTTTGTAAAGCATTTAACGCAAAAACCCAGGACAAAGCTGGTACAATCATTCCGGTCGAGATTACCGTATTCATGGATAAGTCGTTTTCGTTTAAAACGAAAACACCCCCTGCTGCTGTACTTTTGAAAAAGGCCGCGAAGTTAAAATCCGGCTCAGGAGAACCTAACCGAAAAAAAGTAGGAAAGGTCACTTGGACGCAGTGCACTGAAATCGCTGAGCAGAAAATGGAAGACTTAAATGCTTTCAATTTAGAAAATGCTGCTGAGATGATTGCGGGAACTGCCAGAAGTATGGGCTTACGAGTAATCCGAGATAAATAAGAGGATGTAAGAAATGGCAAAGCGAGGTAAGAAATATCGTCAGGTAGCAGAGCTGATTGATCCTGATATGGAATACACCATCGAAGAAGCTTGCGATTTGGTTAAGAAAACCAAAACTGCATCTTTCGATGAATCCGTAGATCTCGATTTACGGTTAGGTGTTGATCCACGTCACGCTGATCAAATGGTTCGAGGCACTGTTTCGCTTCCGCATGGTACAGGGAAAGAAATCCGTGTACTTGCATTAGTTAATGAAGCAAAACAGAGTGAAGCCGAAGAAGCCGGAGCAGACTTTGTTGGATTGGACGAATACATTGAAAAAATTGAAGATGGTTGGGCAGATATCGATGTGATAATTGCTACACCGGACGTAATGGGGAAAATTGGTAAACTTGGTCGCCAGTTAGGGCCAAGAGGTTTAATGCCAAATCCTAAAAGTGGAACTGTAACAATGAATGTTGCTGATGCAGTAAAGGAGTTTAAATCCGGTAAAATGGATTTCCGTGTTGATAAAGCCGGAATACTTCATACTACTATTGGTAAGTCAAGTTTTGAAGCAAGTGAACTGCGTGAAAATGCAATGTCATTCCTTCAAATTATTATGAAGATGAGACCCTCATCTGCAAAAGGCTTATACATTCGCAGTGCATTTTTAAGTACGACAATGGGGCCAAGTATTCCATTAAGTCGTTCATCCATTACTTCAATTTAGAAACTAAGAGGAAGAAAAATGCCGACACTATCAGAAAAAAAGGCAGTTGTGGAAGAAATTACCGAACAGCTAAATAGCTCAAATGGAGTTTATATCACTAATTATACGGGGATGTCCGTAGGTGATATGGGTGAAATAAGAAATCAATTTAGAAAGGGTAATGTTCGCTTTAAAGTGTATAAAAATACACTTATTAAAAGAGCGATGGAAGCAATTGGCGGATATGAAGAGCTGTTTCCTCATTTGCACGACCAAAATGGTTTTGCATTTGTAGAGGAAGAGCTGGCAGCACCTGCAAAAGTGCTAAAAGATTACATTAAGGAAAATAATAAGCCTGCATTTAAGGCTGCCTTAATAGACGGTGATTATTATAGTGAAGAGAAATTAGATTCTCTCGCAGCTATGAAGTCTAAGAATGAAATAATAGGCGACATTATGAGCCTGTTACAAGCACCGTTGACAAATGTAATCAGTGGATTGCAAGCACAAGGATCTACGATTGCTGGTGCCGTACAAACTATCGCTGAAAAAGGCGAACAATAATCTAATACAACTTTTTAATTTAAACGACGAACGGAGAATTATAACAATGGCTGACGTTAAAGAAATCGCAGAACAACTTGTTAACTTAACTATTAAAGAAGCCAACGAATTGGCTAAAGTGCTCGAAGAAGAGTACGATATCAAACCAGCTGCTGCTGCAGTTGCTGTTGCTGGACCTGCCGGTGGCGGAGAAGGTGGTGGTGAAGAGCAAACAGAATTTGATGTTATTCTTAAAGCTGCCGGTGCTAAGAAAATCGCAGTAATTAAAGAAGTTAGAGGAATTACTGGCCTTGGCTTGAAAGAAGCTAAAGAATTAGTTGATGGAGCTCCAAATCCTATCAAAGAAGGAGTTTCCAAAGACGAAGCAGAAGAGCTGAAGAGCAAACTTGAAGAAGCCGGCGCAGAAGTAGAACTAAAATAATCCGGGTTCTAAGAAAATCGTCATAGCCGACACCCTTAAATGGGTGTTGGCTTTTGGCGTCTATTACACATGTGCAACATTATACTAATGAAAGCACTGTACGAAGAGTATCATATCTTATTATTAACCTAAAGGAGAGGCTTCCTTTTGAGTACTACTATGGAGAAAATCCCATTTACCGATCGACTTTCATTTGGCCGTATCAACCACGTAATTGATTATCCAGATTTTTTAAATATCCAGCTTGAGTCATTTGAGAATTTCGCTCAACTTGATATTGCACCATCTGACCGACTAGATCAGGGCTTGCAACGGATATTCAATGAAAACTTCCCCATTAGCGATAGTCGGGAAACTCACATTCTTGAATTCGTTTATTACTCGGTGGACACGCCTAAATATAACATGAAGGAATGCCAGGAAAGAGGGTTGACATATGCAATCCCATTGAAGGCAAAACTCAGGCTATCTTCACTGGATGATTCTGATGAGGCAGCTGAAACAATCGAGCAAGAAGTATTTCTTGGTGATCTGCCCTGGATGACTGACCGCGGCACGTTTATTATAAACGGAGCTGAACGAGTAATCGTAAGTCAGTTGCACAGATCTCCCGGTGTATTCTTTGGGCAATCTGTACACCCGAATGGAACACAACTATATTCTGCACGAGTAATTCCATTTAAAGGTTCATGGATAGAGTTTACCAATGATATTCGTGATGTACTCTGGGCCTATATTGATAGAAAGAAAAAGATACCCGCAACTACTCTGTTGCGTGCTTTAGGGTATTCTACTGATCTTGATATTCTTAATCTTTTCGAATTATCTGAAGAAGTTGAATTTGGATCTAAAAAGAAATTCGCAACGAATGCTGTTGGAAAACGACTGGCAACAGATGTTACTGTTGAGGTAACAGAAGAAGTTGTAGATGATGAAACCGGTGAAGTTACAGAGGCCTTAAATAGGAAAACACTCCTCGAACGTGATCATGAAATCACGGAAGAAGATTATGAAATCTTTAAAGAAGCAGGTCTGAAAAAAGTTCTCATTCAAAAAATTGATGCTGAGGAATCAGATCGGTCAGTAGTGATGAATACACTGCGTAAGGATTCCTCTCATGACGAGAATAGTGCACTGGGTGAAGTTTATCAACAAATCCGTACAGGTGAAATGCCTGATCCGGAAACAGCTCGTCAAGTTCTTGAACGACTCTTTTTCAGCGATAAGAAATATGATCTTGGAGAAGTTGGTCGATACAGACTTAACAAGCGATTAAAAGTAGAAGTCGATCCAGAGATCCAATATCTCACAAAAGAAGATGTTGTTTCTATTGTTAAAGAGGTTATTCGACTTAAAGAAATGAAATCTCAGGTTGATGATATTGATCACTTGAGTAACAGACGTGTACGAACCGTTGGGGAGCAACTTGGTCAACAGTTTGCTGTTGGTCTTGCCCGAATGGCACGAACAATCCGTGAGCGAATGAATTCACGTGACGCCGAGCAGTTAACTCCTCAGGATCTTGTAAATGCAAGAACCATATCGAGTGTAATTAACAGTTTTTTCGGTACAAATCAGCTGTCTCAGTTTATGGATCAAACGAATCCAATTGCTGAGATTACCCACAAACGTAGAATGTCTGCGCTTGGCCCCGGTGGTTTGACTCGAGAGCGTGCCGGTTTTGAGGTTCGTGATGTTCACTACACTCATTACGGTCGTCTTTGTCCGATTGAAACTCCTGAAGGTCCGAATATTGGATTGATTACTTCTCTCTGTATTCATGCTAAGGTAAATGATTTTGGCTTTATTGAAACACCTTACCGTAAGGTGAAAGAAGGTAAAGTTACAACAGAAGTAGAATATCTTGCCGCGGAACAGGAAGACGAAACAGTTATTGCTCAGGCTAATGCGCCTATTGATGAGAAAGGTGGATTTAAAAATGATTCTATCTTCTCACGATTTAGAGACAGTAACGTTGGATTAGCCAAACCGGACGAAATTGAATACATGGATGTTTCTGCAAACCAGATTACATCACTTGCCGCAGCGCTTATTCCATTTATCGAACATGATGATGCTAACCGTGCATTGATGGGCTCGAACATGCAGCGTCAAGCCGTGCCTTTATTGCGTCCAGACTCTCCTATTGTAGGAACAGGATTAGAACAACGGGCAGCGAAAGATTCCCGTGCAATTCTTAGTGCCGAAGGAGATGGTGAGATTGTTTATGTAAGTGGAAATGAAATTCGTATTCGCTACAAGCGAAGTGAACTGGAAGAGAACTGTTACTTTGATGAAGGAATTAAATCCTATAAACTCAAAAAATTTGAGCGAAGTAACCAGGATACAACTGTAAATCAGCGTCCTATTGTAAGCGTAGGTGATAAAGTAAAAGAAGGAGATGCCATTGCTGATGGTTGTGCAACTCAAAAAGGTGAACTTGCATTGGGTAGAAACCTACTTGTTGCATTTATGCCATGGAGAGGGTACAACTTCGAGGATGCTATTGTAATTAGTGAACGAATTGTTCAGGAAGATATCTACACTTCTATCCACATTACAGAATTTGAACAACAAGTTCGGGATACTAAACGTGGTGAAGAAGAACTTACACGAGAAATACCTAATGTAAGTGAAGACGCGACTCGAAACCTTGATGAAAAAGGAATGATTCGAATCGGCGCCAAAGTTAAACATGGCGATATTCTTGTAGGAAAAATTACTCCTAAAGGAGAAACAGATCCTACACCTGAAGAGAAACTATTGCGTGCAATCTTCGGTGATAAAGCCGGTGATGTAAAAGATGCTTCCATGAAAACACCTCCGGGTGTAAAAGGTGTTGTTATAGATACAAAACTCTTTAGCCGGAAGCGAGATGAGCAAATCTCTCGAAAAGAAGAGAAAAAGCTTGTTGAACAAGAAAATGAACGGCACATGCAAAAACTGTCTGACTTGAATTCCAAGTGGGCAGATAAAATGTATAGCCTCTTAAGAGATAAAACATCTCCGGGCGTATACAACTACAGTGGCGTTGAATTAATACCGAAAGGCGAGAAATATAAGAAATCAGTTTTTGAGGAGTTAGATCCAATCAACATGAACGAAAACATCGATTGGGCAACCGACGGTGAACTTGTTGAGCATGTGAAACTGCTATTCAAAAACTACCGTGAACTTCGTCGAGAAATAGATACGGAAGCGAAACGCCGCAAGTATCAAATTCAGGTAGGAGATGAGTTGCCACCGGGCATTATCCAAAAAGCAAAAGTATATGTTGCCAAGAAGCGTAAGCTTCAAGTGGGTGATAAGATGGCCGGACGTCACGGAAACAAAGGTGTAATTGCAAAAGTTGTTCCCGTCGAAGATATGCCGTTTACCAAAGACGGAACACCAGTTGATATTGTACTTAATCCTCTTGGTGTACCTTCACGTATGAACCTGGGACAGATTTATGAAACCATTCTGGGTTGGGCAGGTTTAAAGCTTGGTGTAAAATATGCATCACCTATTTTTGATGGTGCTTCATACGATCAGGTACAAGCTGAGCTGAAAAAAGCCGGACTCCCTGAAGATGGACGGGTTACACTTTATGATGGTAGAACCGGACATGCATTAGATCAGAAAACCACAGTAGGTGTGATGTACATGCTTAAGCTGAATCACCTTATTGAAGACAAGATGCATGCGCGTTCAATTGGACCATACTCATTAATTACGCAACAGCCATTGGGTGGTAAAGCTCAGTTTGGTGGTCAGCGATTGGGTGAGATGGAGGTTTGGGCACTTTATGCTTATGGTGCCGCAAATATTCTAAAAGAGATGCTCACAGTAAAAAGTGATGATGTGAAAGGCCGTTCAAAGGTTTACGAAGCCATTGTGAAAGGTGAAAACCTTCCTGAAGGCGACATACCTGAATCATTTAAGGTGCTTTTACGCGAATTGATGGGTCTCGGCCTCGAAATTCACATCGACTAAAACTTGTTCTGTTAATTAAATTCAAATCGGAGGTTTCCTTTGCCGTCAACAAAAACATTAACTGTTACGAAAGACTTTTCACAAATCGGAATATCTTTGGCTTCGGCTGAAAAGATACTTTCCCGATCACACGGAGAAGTCTTGACTCCAGAAACGATAAATTACAGAACATTCAAACCGGAAATGGACGGTCTTTTTTGCGAAAAGATCTTCGGTCCGGTAAAAGATTATGAATGTCACTGTGGTAAATACAAGCGCATTAGGTACAAAGGTATTATTTGTGACCGTTGTGGCGTAGAAGTTACCAGAAAAGCAGTTCGCCGGGAGCGAATGGGTCATCTTACCCTCACAGTTCCAATCGTACACATCTGGTATTTCAAATCATTGCCTAGTAAAATTGCGTACCTGCTAGGGTACTCATCTAAAAATCTTGACCGGATCATTTACTACGAAACCTTTGTAGTAATTAATCCCGGACTCGCAAGAGATCTTGGTTATAAAAAAGGTGACCTGATTTCTGAAGAAGAGAAATTTGATATCATGGATCAGCTGCCTGAAGATAACTACGATCTTGAGGAGGATGACGATGACAAATTTGTAGTTAAAGATGGTGCTGAAGCCGTTGAAGCCCTGTTAAAAACACAAGATCTTGATAGTCTTGCATATCAGTTACGATACGAAGTGAAGAACGAAACTTCACAAATGCGCAAGAAAAAGAAATTGAAAAGACTTCAGGTAATTGAGTCTTTCCGTGCTGCAAATCAGCACACTGAAAATCGTCCTGAATGGATGGTCCAAGGTGTAATTCCGGTGATACCACCTGAGTTGCGTCCGCTTGTTCCACTTGAAGGTGGACGATTTGCAACATCAGATTTAAATGATCTGTACCGACGTGTTATTATCAGAAATAACCGTCTGAAACGACTTATTGATATTAAAGCTCCTGATGTAATTCTCCGAAACGAGAAAAGAATGCTTCAGGAAGCGGTGGATTCACTCTACGACAACTCAAGAAAGTCCAACGCAGTTAGAAATAATAACCGTCCTTTGAAATCCCTCAGTGATATGCTGAAAGGAAAGAGTGGGCGGTTCCGTCAGAATCTTCTTGGAAAACGTGTTGATTATTCCGGACGTTCTGTAATTGTTGTTGGACCGAGTTTGAAAATGCACGAATGTGGCCTCCCGAAAGAGATGGCTATCGAGCTTTACAAACCGTTTGTAATTCGTCGTTTGATCGAGCGTGGGTATGTGAAGACCGTGAAAAGTGCGAAGAAAGTAGTTGATCGCAGAGATCAGGTAGTTTGGGAAGTACTTGAAAATGTAATTGACGGACACCCCGTATTACTTAACCGTGCACCAACACTTCACAGGCTTGGAATTCAGGCTTATCAGCCCGTACTGATTGAAGATAAAGCAATTCGTTTGCATCCACTTTCATGTACTGCATTTAATGCTGACTTTGATGGTGATCAGATGGCTGTTCACCTACCGTTGAGTCATGATGCGGTGATGGAAGCATCTGTACTGATGCTTGGATCACACAACATTTTGAGTCCTGCCAGTGGTGGACCTGTTGCGGTTCCTTCACAGGATATGATTCTTGGGATCTATTACCTCACTAAAATGGGTAATGGTAAAATTGGAGAGGGCAAAACCTTTTCTAATCCGGATGAAGTTTTAATAGCATTCGATCAAGGTAAGATTGAAACACATGCTAAGATTAATGTTCGGGTTCCTGTTGTACAAGAAGATGGAACTGTTGCTCCGGAAATTATCAAAACAACCACAGGTCGAGTATTGTTTAACAATATTGTTCCTGAAGGCGTACCATTTGTTAATAAAACCCTTGGTAAAAAAGAACTAAGAAATCTAATTGGTGATATTTACAATACAACTGGACCTGTTGAAACAGCCAACTTCCTAGATAAGATGAAGGATACCGGGTTTGAAAAAGCTACCGTTGGTGGTCTTTCATTCAGCTTGGAGGATATTATCATTCCAGATGAAAAACGTATTCTTATTGAGAAAGCTCAAAGTGAAGTAGCTGAGATTCAGGATCGATACGAAATGGGTTTCATTACCGATAACGAACGTTATAATCAGGTTATTGATAAGTGGACAAGTACCACAAACCGTGTTTCTGAAACACTGTTCAAAAGTTTGACTGAAGACAAAGACGGATTCAACGCTGTTTATATGATGGCAGATTCCGGTGCTCGTGGTTCTAAAGAGCAGATTCGTCAGCTTGGTGGTATGCGTGGATTGATGGCTAAGCCTCAGAAAAGCTCGATGCAACAGGGTAATGAAGTAATTGAAAATCCAATTCTTTCAAGTTTCCGTGAGGGACTCACAGTGTTGGAATACTTTATCTCTACTCACGGTGCTCGTAAAGGTCTTGCCGATACCGCCTTGAAAACTGCTGATGCCGGTTATCTAACCAGACGATTGGTTGATGTATCTCAGGATATTATTATCAACGAGCAGGATTGTGGTACCCTTCGTGGTATTAGAATGCAGGCTCTGAAAGATAATGAAGATGTTATTGAAAGTCTGGAAGATCGTATTGTAGGACGTGTGTCTATGCATGAGATTAAAGATCCAATTTCTGATGATCTTATCTGTGTTCCGAATCAGTTAATTACAGATGATGTAGCTAAGAAAATAGCTGAAACATCCATTCAGGAAGTAGAAATTAGATCTGTATTGACATGTGAAACCGAGCGTGGTGTTTGTGCAAAATGCTACGGACGTGATATGTCGAAAACCGGACTTGTTCAGGTAGGTGAAGCTGTAGGAGTTATTGCAGCGCAATCTATTGGTGAACCGGGTACACAGTTGACACTTCGAACTTTCCACGTGGGTGGTACTGCTTCACGTATGGAGTCTGATTCACAGCATAAAGCTAAATTTGACGGGAAAATCGAATTCGAAAACCTTAGGGTAGTAGAATACGATGACGGTGAAGAAGTTCACAATGTTGTATTGAGCCGTGCCGGTGAAATGAAAATTGTAGGTGAGGACGGAAACGTTCTTAATACTTATAATGTGCCTTACGGTGCTGAGATGCTGGTAGAAGAGGGCGATAAAGTTCTTAAAGGAATGCCATTGAGTAAATGGGATCCTTATAATGCACTGATTTTCAGTGAGATTGAAGGTACAATTGAGTACAAAGATATCATTGAAGAAGTGACTTATACTGCCGATACAGATACTCAAACAGGTCACCGCGAAAAAGTAATTATTGATTCACGTGATCGTACACTTGTTCCAACAATTGTTGTGAAAGGTAAAGACGATCGTATTCGTGAATCAACGCTTCCGGTTGAAACACACATTACGGTTGAAGATGGCGAAAAAGTACAGGCGGGTCAGGTATTGGCTAAGATTCCTCGTGCTGCTTCAAAATCAAAAGATATTACAGCCGGTCTTCCAAGGGTAACTGAACTCTTTGAAGCACGATCACCAAGTGATCCAGCAGCAGTTTCTGAAATTGACGGAATTGTGAAAATGGGTGGACGTAAACGTGGTTCTCAGGAAGTATTGGTAGAAAGTAAAGACGGAACCGATGAGAAGAAGTACCTAATCTCTCTATCTAAGCATATCCTTGTACAGGAAAATGATTTTGTTAGAGCTGGTCAGGCACTTTCAGACGGAACTATTCCGGCCCAGGAAATCCTAAACATCCTAGGCCCATTTGCTGTACAGTCTTATCTCGTGAATGAAATTCAGGAGGTTTATCGACTACAGGGTGTAAATATAAATGACAAGCACATTGAAGTGATTGTTCGCACCATGATGCAGAAAGTGGAAGTAACCGATTCTGGTGATACCATGTATCTTGAAGGTGACAAAGTTGACCGATTTGAACTCAACAACAAAAATGATGAGTTGATTGGTAAGTTTGTTGTCACGGATGTAGGGGGAAGTGATAAAAAACTAGGTCAAATTCTGGACAGAAGAGCCGTTCGTGAATTAAACAACGAACTGATTAAGGACGGAAAAGCAGAAATCGTAACGCGTGAAGCGGAACCTGCTATTTCGAAACCAATTCTGTTGGGTATTACCCGTGCAGCCTTGTCAACCGAAAGTTGGTTGTCAGCCGCATCATTCCAGGAAACAACGAAGGTTCTTACCCAAGCATCTATCGAGGCGAAGAAAGATCTGCTTCGAGGCTTGAAAGAAAATGTTGTTGTAGGACACAAAGTACCTGCAGGAACCGGAATACTTGATTACGATGAGTTGATTGTCGGATCCAAGGTAGAATATGACGAGACGGATGAAGAGGTAGAAAAAGTGTTTGAAACACTTGGAGCCGACGAACCCGAATCGAAAGAAAACGAAGAATAAAAAAAAGCCACGCTTTAACTAGCGTGGCTTTTTTTGTTTAAAAGAGTTTTTTTAAAAAAAGTCTATTTAGATTTTTCGATGTTTTTAAGAAGTTTTTCAGCTTCTTTTATTAAATCATCGGCTCTTTGCTTTGCATCACTGACAACTTTATCACTGTCTTGCTTAGCTTGAGAAGTTATTTTTTCTTTTTCGTCTTTAAGTTTGTCAATCAACACTGACAATTCATCGATGTAAGAGCTTAACTGATAAGATATTTTTCCACGGAGATTTTTACCTGTATCCGGAGCAAACAGTAATGCTAATGCAGTTCCGGCTGTAATACCGGTAAGTAATCCAATTGTAAAGCCTTTGCCTGATCTACTCATTGTTTTTTGTTTATAGGTTAGAAATATTTACTTATAAAATAGCAAAACAACATTGATCTGAAAAAGAAAGTGCTTGTTTTATTTTATAATTTACAATGATCAACGAATCAAAATAATCAAATCATACATTTATGAAATTTTTTATTGACACAGCAGACCTTAACGAAATCCAAGAAGCTCACGACTTAGGAGTATTGGATGGAGTAACTACCAACCCAAGCCTCTGTATGAAGATCGGTGTGGAAGATTTTGAAGGGCATATTGCGAAAATTTGTAAGATCGTAGAAGGCGATGTGTCTGCTGAAGTCATTTCAACTGAATATGATGAGATTGTAGCGGAAGGAAGAAAAATTGCTGCTATTGCGGATAATGTTGTGGTAAAAGTTCCTCTCATCAAAGATGGAATTAAAGCCATTAAAACTTTCAGCGATGAAGGGATTAAAACTAACTGTACTCTATGTTTCTCAGCCACTCAGGCTCTTTTGGCAGCGAAGGCGGGAGCTACATACATCTCTCCATTTATAGGCCGCCTCGACGATATTTCAAGCGAAGGAATGGGGTTGATTGCTGATATCGCCTTGATTTATGATAATTACGGATTTGAGACCGAAATTCTCGCTGCCAGTATCCGCCATCCAATGCACGTTCTCGAAGCTGCCAGAATTGGTGCTGATGTTGCAACTATGCCGTTGAGCGTAATTGAACAACTTTTAAAACACCCGCTTACAGATAGTGGCTTAGAACGTTTTCTTTCCGATTGGGATAAACTCCAGGAATCGCTGAAGAAGTAAGTTCGCAAAAATTGGATGACCTCTGATGACCGGTTCTGCTTCATGAGCAGGGGCGGCTTTTTAATTTGTTGTACCAACTGATATGAATGCACATCCGCTATTAAGGGTGAGAAGTTTTGGACAGTACCAATTTTTGCCTCTGAGCAGTATACAATTCAATTTGACATTTTATATATATATATATATATAACAGTTGTTGCTAAAGAGATGTTTAATCTAAACTTAACAATGGAGAAGAGATGAAAAAATCCTTTCTTATAATTTCAATAGTGATTATAGTGAGTTGTTTAATGGCGTTGGTAGCAATCGGTCAAGAAGAGCAAAACACTGATGAGTTAATAAATGGAGCATGTTCTGAGATAAAAATTGAAAATGCGTCAGCAATGGTACAACAAGGTACTTGTGCAGAGTACCGATGGGATGATCGTTTGTTTTGTGATATAATTGGTACAAATTGTATAGTCGTTTGGCCATGTGATCCTATACTCGCATAGAACAGGATCTATTATGTTGACGAAATTAAAACTCTTGACGCTGTTCTATATTCTGGCAAGTTTTTCAGTGATACAATGTACATATCATGAAAAGACTGAAAATGAGTACATTTCAACAGACCAATCGAAGCAGTACCAGATTCACTTGGAAAAAATGTCAGAATTTAGCATTCAACCCCCAGAGGGTTTACGTTTGGATGCTGTACGAAACCTTGTTTCGTTTCATCCCAAAGATCACAAAATACTGTGGGTAAATACTCTTCAGAAACAGTTGTTTGTTACGGATTTTGAAGGGCAGGTGATCAGCTTTTTTGGGCAGCAAGGGGCGGGATCGGGCGAATTTCGCGATATTACTGCTGCGGGATTTAATGAAAAAGGTGATGTGGTTGTTTACGATTGGCAGCTTGATCGGATCAACATATTTGATGTCGAAGGTAACCTCTTGAGTGAATTACCAGGACTGCTAGAAAGTGGCCTTTGGATTCGTTCGAAACGGATAACAAGCCATAGCGAACACCTCTATTTTGGTGTTCAGGAGTCAGTTGGTCGCAGCGAAGTATGGAACACCTCTGTTATTGCACAAGTAAGTTTATCGGGTGAACTGCGCTCAATATTCGGCGGTTATGGAAAGGACCTCCAACAACGGGGCCTATTTTATAATCATCCCTATTATGAAGTTAATCAAAATTTGGGAGAGGTGTTTATTACGCACAACTCTTATCATATTACTGAAGTGGTTTCTCTTGAAAGTGGCGAAACAATAACCCGTTTTGGTGTGCAGCCAGAAAATTTCAGATACTCAGAAGACCAGGTTGTGGAAACGGATACGAGAGAAGAGCGGGACCGAAAAAATTTAAAACAGAGTAGTACAGTTGATCCGTTTTTTTCTGATCGTTATTTCTTTTTTCACTACTACAACTTTACGGAAGAATTTTTCGAGAAAATCGACAGGAATAATCGTTTGTTCAACCCTAACCATTTGGATAACTATTTTGCTGTTTATGATCATACACACCCCTACTCATACTATGGTGAAATTGCGCTTCCGTACGCACCTCTTGGTGTTACAACTAGTGGGAATGTTTTTCTCCTTGAAAATGATAACCCGGATTCTTTTACAGTAGGTGTGTACCGTTTGAATGTAGGAGAGTCGTAATATCAGCCCGAGAACAGAAACGATTTCTATTGATGGAGCTGCTGATGTTGCAACTATGCCGTTGAGCGTAATTGAACAACTGCTAAAGCACCCCATTAACCGATAGTGGGCTCAAAAGATTTCTATCTGATTGGGATAAACTTCAGGAATCACTAAAGAAGTAATTTAGTTCTTGAGAAACTATAAGCCGTCTGATTGTTCTAATCTGAATTTAGAGCAGACAGGCGGTTTTTATTTCTATGTAAAGATGATAATAAAACCTCGGTCAATTCTCATCCTCTTCGGGCATCTCTTTTGGTGGAAGACCTCCCTTCTCGTTTTGATCATCCGGATCGGGTCTTCTCATATCCGACTCATCTTTATTTTTCTTCTTTTCTTTCTCTTTAGGCTGATCCGGTTTTGATTTCTTATCGTCCATTGTAGTAGATGTATTCTATTTCATAATGAATTGATAAATTTGCAAAAGCATAATGAGATTGTATTACACCTAAATAAAAATAGATTGCAATATTACGATGGATTGAATTGGGTTGAGAAACCTTATTGCTATTCTCAAATTCTCCAATATATTTAAAACATAGAGAGTTAGAGGATATAGGTTTAAAAAAAGTTTAAAAAAAGATCCTATCTATTTAAATTTAATAACTAATCAAGAGACAAAAATAAAATGGACATCATCAAAATTATATTTGCCGTAATTCTACCACCATTGGGAGTATTTTTAGAAGTCGGATTAACCGGAGCATTTTGGCTAAATATTCTACTAACTATTCTCGGTTACATACCCGGAATAATTCACGCTATTTGGATTATCGCCAGGCATTAACGTGTAACAAGGCCCTGATTTAATATTTGATCGATACGTAAAACCTGTTTTTTACATATTTGAAAAAAATGTGCTTCAAATAGAGCAGGTTGACTAATTTTCATCGAAAAAGAGAACTGAATGAAACAAAAACATAGACGTGGATTCGCGGTTTTATTCTGCCTGATGATGTTCTCGACAATGGGTTTTGCACAAGACAGAACTCAAACAGATGCTGATGAAACACAAGTGCCTGAACGCGTGGATGTACGCCCTGAAGCAGATGATTCAGCTATACAAGGGCGAATATCCGGTATATTAAATGCAACAGGCTGGTTTACAAATGAAGAAGTTGAGGTAAATGATGGTGTTGTGTTTCTAAGAGGTTCGACCGAAACCGAAGAATACAAACGGTGGGCAGGAGATTTAGCTCGTAACACTCAAGATGTTGCTGCAGTGGTAAATCAAATCGAGGTAATGGAGCCGGATATTTGGAACTACGAGCCGGCATTCACCGGGATGCAAGAACTTTGGCGTAGCGTGATGCGTGCAATTCCATTTTGGGTATTTGGCCTCACAGTACTTTTTATTTTTTGGGGAGTTTCTATACTTGTTGCAAAAGGTACAAGATCGTATTTGAAAAGGCGTAATATGAATCTCTTGCTCCAAGATATTGCAGCAAGAGGGGTTGCCGTAGTGGTATTTCTTTTAGGCTTGTATATCGTATTTCATGTAGCCCAACTTACACAGGTAGCTTTAACTGTGTTAGGGGGTACAGGTCTTTTGGGAATTATTTTAGGAATTGCTTTTCGGGATATTACGGAAAACTTCCTTGCCAGTATCTTTCTCAGTCTGCAAAACCCATTTCATGCCGGTGACCTTGTAGAGATAAATGGTAACACAGGATTTATACAGCGGCTAACCATTCGGGCAACTTTAATTATGACGCTTGATGGCAATCACATGCAGATTCCAAATTCCACCGTTTACAAAAGCAGTATTTTAAATTTTACGAGTAACCCGAACCAGCGAGAGCATTTTATTGTGGGAATCGGTTACGACGATAGTATTACTTTAGCACAAGAAATAGGATCAAAAATTCTACGAGATCACCCGGCAGTTTTAAAGGAGCCCGAGCCATGGATATTAGTTGACGAACTTGCCGCATCTACAATTAATATAAAATATTATTTTTGGGTAGATGGAAGTAAACACAATCTATTAAAGGTAAAGTCATCCGTTATGCGACAGGTTAAATCAGCCTATACTAAAGAGGGGATTTCTATGCCTGATGAAGCCAGGGAAATGGTTTTTCCGAATGACGTACCGGTTCAAATCATAGAACCCCATAAAGAAAAAAGCAAGGAGAAAGGAGAGGTAGATAAATCTAAAGATGATTCGCAGATTACAACGATTGCAGAGGGTAAGTTAGATAGCAATGATGAAGATATTTTGGAACAGGCTCGAAGGTCAAGATCCCCTGAGGAGGGAGATGATTTATTGAAGAAATAAATGTGTTTATAAATAAAAAATATATCATACCTGCATTGGCAGTCCTTAGTTTTTTAATGGGTTCAATATCCATGATTTTACCCTTTTTGCCATTCGGATGGCTCTTGTGGGGGGTGACTGCTTTATTAGTGGTACCATATTTTCAACGTGCAAAAAATACATTTAGCTGGATTTCAAACAAAGACAGTACAGGGTTCATATCAAAAATAGCGGTAAAAATTGCTGATTTATATCGATGGGCAGATGATGCCGAAAAAGCAAATGAAGTAGAAGCAGCAGCAGATGATAATGGTTAATCCGTTTAGAAGTTATATTAAATAACAGTAGTGTCCGGTAAAAGATAAAAAATGAAGAGGGAAACTCTTTCGAGTTCCCCTCTTTTGGTTATGTTGTGTTTTCCTACAAACTCAACTAACCAATATGAACAAAAGTACACATTTCAGCGGACAACCTATCATTAAA
>JBGTFX010000089.1:0-2526 GCA_041747055.1 Balneolaceae bacterium | reverse complement strand
AATTCCATCGGAAATGGTATTCATTGCCGTTACTGAAACAATACCAATCACAATACATGTGGTTGTAAGCATTGCCCTGGTTTTATTTGTCCATATTGCAGTAAATGCAATTTTGGTTCCCTCAATAAGGCTTATTAAAATCCGGTTCATACCTCAAATCTTTTTATTTTAAATGGCTTACGGATATCTTTCAATTTCGTTGCAATCTTTTTCACTTTCAACAATTTTATTTTCTAAAAAATGAGCAAAGTAGATATTCTCGCACTTGGTGCGCATCCCGATGATACTGAATTAAGTTGTGCCGGCACTCTGGCGTCTCTGATTAAAAAAGGCTATAAAGTAGCAGTGGTTGATCTTACAGAAGGTGAAATGGGTTCGCGTGGCTCAAGGGAATTGCGACGAAAAGAAGCAAAAGATGCAGCAGAAATAATTGGATTACATTACCGGGATAATCTCGGACTCCCTGATACTGAGTTATTAAATACCCGCGAATTTCAGTTGCCAATTATTCAAAAAGTGAGAGAGTACCAACCCCATATCTGCATTTTACCCGCTCCATTAGATCGTCACCCCGATCATGGTAATGCTTCTCAATTACTGACAGATGCCATTTTTTACAGCGGCTTGGTTAAAATTGAAACCAAAGATGAACAAAGAAACATCCAGAAGCCTTATCGACCGCCTCACGTTCTGCACTATATGCAAAACTACCCCTTTAATCCCGATTTTGTTTTTGATATAACCGATACTATTGATCAAAAAGAGCAGGCTATCAAAGCATTTTCCAGTCAGTTTCACGTTAAAGATCCGGGTGAGGAACCGGAAACGTACATTTCGGGAATGGATTTCTTTGAGGGACTTCGGGCTAAGGCCAGACACTATGGTCACCTATCCGGGTTCAAATATGGTGAGCCATTTTTATACGCGCAAAAACCGTTTTCCCTGACGAATTTTGACTTTTTGATGAATACATCTCCAAAAAGGTAAACACAACGCCGGTAGCACCTATTTTTGTTATTAATATATTACAGTTATTTCTCATGACTAATCTTATCTTAGCAGTATAAATCTCTACGTATTATTGTTTGATTATGAAATTTATTTCTCTTTTTCTATTACTGTTTCTCGGCACCACTGTTGAACTTCAAGCACAACAGTCGGCCAGAATGTCTAGTGCCGACCAGGTTAACATTGAGATCAAAAAATCTCAAAATGTAATTCCGGCGGGAAGTTCAGCCAAAGTTGCTGTTCTCTTAAATCTCGCTGATGGGTGGCATGTAAATTCCGATCAACCCTCTTTAGATTTTTTGATTGGAACAGAACTCACTATACAAGATCGGGATGATCTGGTTGTTTCAGGTATTCAATATCCGCCCTCCAAGTTATATTCTTTTGATTTTGCAGAAGATGAGGTAGACGTATTTGAAGGCCAGTCCCCAATTATAGTTACACTTTTTGCGCCCGAAAATCTTCAGGCAGGTGATTATGATTTTGAAGGTTCGCTTCTAATACAAGCTTGTAATAACGAAATATGTCTCGCTCCAACGAATGTTCCGATCTCATTTAGTGTGGACGTGTCGGCGGTCGGAACGGGATTTCAGCCACTAAACCAGGAATTATTTGAGGGTGCTGATGCACAGCGTGGGTCTATAACAGATGCACTCTCCGCCCGCGGTGGTGGAGAAATTGCTGCACTATTCGATTCCCTTGGACTTTTCTGGGCATTTGCAGGAATTTTTCTCATTGGTCTTGCACTAAACCTTACCCCTTGTGTCTATCCAATGTTATCCGTTACGGTATCGTTATTTGGAAGTAAAAAAGGTGAATCAAGCCGATTAAGTCATTCCTTTTTTATGGCCTTTGTATACGTAATGGGTATCGTATTTATGTATAGCGTGCTTGGGGTTGCCGCCGCTTATACCGGTGCCCTCTTTGGAAGCTGGCTGCAGAGTCCGATTGTACTTGCGGGAATTGGTATTATCATTTTTGCACTCGCTCTTAGTATGTTTGGGCTGTATGAGATTCAGCCGCCATCTTCTATGATGCAGTCATTAAGTGGTACACAGAGAAAAACAGGTGGTGTATTCGGACACTTCTTTTCGGGATTAGTTGTTGGCGTTTTTGCCGCGCCGTGTATAGGCCCTCCAATCATTGCGCTGCTTGCTTTTGTAGGGACTCAGGGAGATCCACTATTTGGCTTTTCAATCTTCTTTGTAATGGCATTTGGACTCGGATTTCCATACCTGATCTTAGGTACTTTTAGTGGATTACTTTCAAAGCTGCCTAAATCCGGAACATGGATGGTTTGGGTGAAGAAAGTATTTGGTGTGGTTTTAGTGGGTGTGGCATTATTTTATGTCTCATTGGCATTTGCACCGGGATATTCCATGCACGTAATTATTGCAACATTGGTTGGCGGTGGAATCTATCTTGGATTTTTGGAGACTTCCGGTAGAGGTGTGAAAATATTTACCCGTGTAAAATGGGGTATGGGTGTGGTAATGCTGATAATTGCGGGAATGCTTA
>JBGTFX010000088.1:0-2122 GCA_041747055.1 Balneolaceae bacterium | reverse complement strand
ATCCATATCTTCGTTCCGTTTATTTTTAAGATACTTCCATCCCGCTTTACTGTTGTTCCATTGTTCATGATGATGTTTTTTCTCAGCGTTGTCATTGCGCCTCCGTTGATGTGCATCATTTTGCCGTTGAGCATGAGTACGCCATCGGGATGCGTGAGCTTGTCGCCCGGTTCTTTTTTAAATGGGCTGTTTTGAATTTTATCATTTGGATTAGAATTTATGTTTTTGGGCGTACTGTCAAAATCAGGCGGAATGGTTTTAATAAAAGAGTCGGGAGGCAAAAAATTAATTAAGGAATCGGCTTGAGCGGAAGTGCACAGCGTGATGATTGTGGCTGCGAATGCGAAGATTATTTTTTTCATTTTACAGGATTTAAATAAGAATGAATTATTTGATGCTGTAAAAGTGAATGCTTCAATCCCGAAAAGCGTTACACCATTTTAAAAAAAAATTACATCATTCACACCTTCTCCGTTCAGGAAAGTATTTCAATGAAAAAGCCTCGCTCGCGAGGTTGTTTTATTTCGAATAAATAAAATGCAGAAATCTTTCACATGACAGGAAAATTCAGTTATTCTTTTTATCAAAAAGAATAGCACGGTAAAAACAATCAGAACAGTAAAAATGAGTGAAACTGTGAAAACTAAAACTGAACCAATGCTGCCAAGCAACGAAGTTCCTGTAGTGATAAAAAATTGGAAAACCTTTTCATGTACGTAAAAGAAGGGAGTAAAAGGAATACTTGTTAAATGCCTGATGGTGAGGATTCTAAATCTTAACAAAACAGGATACTGCTTCCGACAATTCGGCTTGCAGCATCCCGTTTAGTTAAGCTGTTTAATTCTTGCTTCCGCTCCAATCTTGCGGGAACAGGATTAATTACATTGAAGGCGTGTAACCACCCTGTTTGGATTTGTACTTTCCATCATCAGAATTCGCTTTTGAACCAGCCGTTTTGTCGCCACCTTTTGAAGTCAGGTCACTAAACGTATCCTTACCTTCCTGGTATTTACTCTTCACGTAATCCTTACCTTCTTCAATTTTGGATTCCGCATCATCTCTTAGCTTTTCAGCTTTTCCGAGAATGTTTCTGCGAGTATTGCTGCCCTTGTCAGGTGCATACAAAATACCCAGGGTGACGCCTACTGCTGCTCCGAGCAAAAAAGCGCCTAAACTACTTGTTGTGTTTGACATGTTTTTAATGATTTAATTTGTGAAAAAATAGTTGAGAACACAAGGTGCGTAAATAATCCCCGAAGCCGTTACACAATTCAATAAAATATTTATATGATTCACACATTTTGTGTGTTGCGGGATTTATGAATTCGTAAGTCTTGGACAAACTGTACTTGCATAGTCAATAGTGAACGAAGTCAAACTATGCGTGGTGGCAATCGCTCCCCTTCGACTCAGGGTGACTCACGCTCACAACCTCATGTTTGAAAATTTTGATTCAACGTTATGGAGGATTTGATGTGTGAATCCTGCAACTCTATTTTAGAATTGTGTAATGGTTTAGAAGGCGGATAGTAGCACATTTGTATTGTAATTAATTTAAGCCTTAATCTGAAAACTATGAATCAAATAATATTTACTCTACTGTCTTTTTTCTCTGTTTCGGTTCTTGCTCAAAATCAAATCAGTGTTGATTTGGCTGAACAGGACAAGAATAAAAAACTTGCCTTCGTTGTGGAAATACACCAAGCCACTCTGAAAAATGTGGAAAGTGACTGGTTGAAATACGTGGGTTATGAAAGTAAAGGCAAGGCAACAGAAGTAGATGGAGTGTATTTGCAAAAGAGAGCCGTTCATAAAAACATCTCTTCAAAACCCTTTAATATTTTCAGCAAGCTGCTCGAAACAACCGAAGGTGTTCGCCTCACGGTTTGGCTTGACAATAAGAATACCGCTTTTATCTCAAAATATCCGCGCAGCGGTCTTGATTATGGGTTGCAAAAGTTTTTGCGCGATTTCGCAGTGATGAAATACCGGCAGGCTGTGCAGACTGAATTGATAACAGAGCAGAATAAACAAATAGAATTGGAGGATGAATTAGCCGGGTTTATCAGGGAAGAAGAAAGAGCGGTGATGACCATCAGCGATAATGAGCGCTCCACCGTTC
>JBGTFX010000087.1:0-3004 GCA_041747055.1 Balneolaceae bacterium | reverse complement strand
TCGGGTGCTGCTGTATGGCTTGATTCCATTCCTCTGCTAAAAGAAATTCTTCTTTAGGTGGAGAAACTTCATCATCCTTGAGTTTTTTATAAGCTTCATCCGCTTTCTCGGCAAACTCTTCTAAAAATTGTTGACAGGTATCGGCAGATTCAAGAACCAAAACGGACTTTTCAGGCAGATAGGACAGAATACTTTCCTTATTTCCGTTGGCTGAAAATGTGGCATTTGGCACTAATCGAACCTCATTAATAAAAGCAATGGACCGCTGGGAATCGGGATCAAACTCACGGATGGTGTCAATTTCATTGCCGAAAAATTCTATGCGAACAGGGTATTCGCCCGAAAATGGGAAGATATCAAATATGCCTCCCCGAATGGCAAATTCACCTGGTGAACCCACAAACCGATCGGACGTATAGCCCTGATCTGTGAGTGACTCCGACAGTGATTCCGGAGAAATATTCTGTCCTTTTTTGATGAGAATGGATGACTCATTGAATTGCTTTGAAGAGACAATTTTTTCTACAACAGCATCGATGGAAGCGACAATGATTTGTAATTCGCCCGTCTGAATTTGCTCCAAAACCTCTGAGCGCTGCACCAATACGGATGAATCAACTATCTTCTGTTTGTCGTAAGGTTTTTGCCGGGTAGGAGGGAACAGGTTTGCATTTGTTGACCCAAGTTGTTCAAAATCGGAAGCAATGGCTGCGGCTCGTTCAAAATCTTGTGTAACGATCATCATCAAACCCGACTTTTTCTGCAACTCTTGCAACAGAAAAACGGATGATGAGCCTGTGAAGTTCTGTAAATGGATGTTTTTTTGTTGATGCAGAAGTTGACTCATTTGAGTCAGATCAACGTTTTCAGTGACCGCGGAGCGGATCAAATCAATCATAAAATGTTTTTAATCTGTAAAGATGTGATTATTGATAACCGTAAGATACAAACTTGTTGCATTAGGAGTGGAACAACGGTGATCGTGTAAATAATCGTTCATTCATGAAACCTGCAATTAACAGTAAAATTCCGCTTAACAGGAATGTACTGTATTGATCTTCATAGTTTCTGTACACAATTTCCTCGATCTCAGTGGTTTCGAGTCGATCAATTTCATCATAAATATCGCGAAGCTCCTGGTTTTCCGTTGCCCTGAAATATCGGCCGCCGGTCATCTCAGCAATTTGTTGCAGCATGTCTTCGTCGATATCTACGGATACGTTCTGATATCGGCGTCCAAAAACGGGATCATCAATAGGGTAGGGCGCTGTTCCCCGCGAGCCAATTCCTACAGTATAAATACGAATTCCCTGTGTTCGTGCAATTTCGCCGGCAGTTATAGGATCAATTTCGCCGGCATTATTCATACCATCAGTCAATAATATAATAACACGGCTTTCCGCGTCGCTGTTTCTAAGCCGATTTATAGATGTAGCGATCCCAATTCCGATGGCAGTTCCATCGCGAACCATTCCCATATCGATCGTTTCGAGTAGGTTTAAAGCCAACCGGTGATCTATCGTTGGGGGGCACACCGTAAAACTTTCCCTGGCAAATACGGTCAGTCCAATTCGATCAGATGGCCTGGCCCTGATAAAATCAGCTGCAATGGCTTTTGCCGCTATTAATCGGTTGGGTTGAAAATCTTCAGCTCTCATAGAAGTTGATATATCAATACTCATAACAATATCAATCCCTTCAACTTTCTCTTCAATGGTTGTATTTTGGAGCTGTGGTCGGGCGAGTGCAATTACAAATAGTGAAAATGCGACAAGGTAGAACAGGGGTGTCAGCCACACTAAATAGGCTCGATAATTACCCGGAAGGTTTTTTAATGCCGATGTGGATGAAAATGTAAGTGATGGTCTCTTTTCTGATAACTGTTTCCACAATTGATAGGCAATGAACAATGGAATTAGCGACAGTAACCAAAAATATTCCGGATTTGCCCAACTCATTGAATGACCTCCTCACCTTCAGCAGCGTGCTTTTTATTAAACTCAGCCAATCGCTCTTCTTCCTTCATATCTTGCTTATATTCTAACTAGGTAATTTTGTCCACGTCCACTGTTTTAGCAGTATTCAAAAAACTTTCTGCTGTTTGTAAGGCACCTCTTAGCTGCTCATTATTTGGAGTAAAGTTTGCAAACTTTACCATATCAGCCTCAAAAAGAACTTTCTTTGCACTTTGAATGAGCTCGAATGACGCACGGTTATTCTTTAACTCGTTAAGAATTTCTCCGGATGTCATTTCCAATGCAGGGAATAGATAGACACGCTTCAGATACAAACGAATGGCATCACCCAATTGTATATAGAAATTATCGAATTCTTTTTCTGATTTTCTCGGAGGTTCATTTTTAAGATTCTGAATGTTTTTTTCCAGGATATCCAAAGGATTGATATACCTTTTCCGCTGAAATACAGGTTTTGAAACGGGTTCTTTCTGTTTTTGTTTTTGGATGTATTTATAGATGAACCATCCGGCAATAAGTAATAAAATTAATCCCAAAATGTAAGGCCAAACAGCAACTGCGAAGTCGTAGATGGGCTTAAAAGGCCTGAAAGTTTCATCATCTTCGGCAAGAGCTGTTTTAAAATATAGAGGGATTTCCGGGGTAGTGACCGTTCTCTCATTATTGTCAATATTAAACAAAAGCTGTTGCTCGGGAATGGAAGAATCTTCTATTTCAAAAAATTGCAGCCGATAGGCGATACTGTCTCTTCTCGGAGAAATCTGAAAACGTTGCCTGGACAGCACTTCAATGTCTCCACCAAAAGTACCTTCCATTGGATAATCGAGGAGAATATAATCACCATTAATTACAATGGAGTATGTAAAAGTGTCTCCAACCTGAAGGGAATCTGTATCAACAAAGGTGCGAACCTGTTGTGCTGAGAGTTCAGTTATGGATAAACTTAACAGAACAAAAAATACGATAAAAGTTTTACAATTCAATTTTGCTGAGCAAATTAAGGGTTTCATTAGTGATAAGGAGCTAAT
>JBGTFX010000086.1:0-4310 GCA_041747055.1 Balneolaceae bacterium | reverse complement strand
GAGGAAGATGCTGAGTTGGCAGCTAAAATTGAGAATATTGTTCGAGAACGGTTAATGCCAAAAGAAGTAGAAGCACCGGAAAAGGATAAAAAAGAGAAAAAAGAAGCCGTAGCGGCGGATGAATCCTAACAATGAACATTGGAAAAGCAGTGATGAAGACCTGATTCTGGATAAACTTCCGCTTCAGGTTACATCGATCAGGCCTCAGCTTAAAAGGCCTGATCGATTTTCTCTGTTTCACAAAAAAATATTTCTACTGGGTGTTACGTCCCAAACTTTACTCGATTTCCCGATTCAAAAAGGCGTTGAACTGACGCCTTCTCTCTATCTGTCTCTTAAAGAATCGGAAGAGTATCAAAACGTAAAAGATCGATGCTACAGGTTGCTTTCAGGGCGGGACCATGCTGCATTTGAGCTTCGCCAAAAGATGGAGAAAAAAGGATTTTCACCTGAAATAACTGAAAAGGTAATCGAGGAATTTCTTGATAGAGGATTTTTGGATGATGAAAAATATGCGCAAAAATTTGCGGCTGATAAAGCTAACTTAAAACAATGGGGATCTGTAAAAATTAAAATTGCTCTTCAGAAAAAAGGTGTAGACAAATCAGTTGCGGAAAAAGTAGTTAAAATGTTAAATGCCGATTTGGAGCAAGATCAGATTTGTGTAGATTTAGCTTTGAAGAAGAAAGCTCAATTTTTAAGAGAACCTGAGCTCTATAAGAGAAAGCAGAAAATCTATCGATACCTGGCCGGGAAAGGCTACACAAGCGACCAAATCAAAATAGCACTACCAATAATACTTGATAAGTTGAATGCTTAAGAATTTAACCCTTGAAAAAATTATTAAATCTGTTCTGGGCATCAGTTTAATTGTCCTGATCATCATTGTGATTTATAACTACCTGAACCTGGTAGTATATGCGGTTCTTGCCATGCTCATCAGTTATATGCTTGACCCGGTAGTTAATCGTATGCAGGCCACAGGTATGAACCGAACATTTGCCACCACCATAACTCTGGCAACACTGATACTGATTATAATTTGGGGTTCTACAACCGTTATACCTATTGCTGCAAATCAAATGGCCGGTCTTGCCCGCCAACTAGATATTGATAACCTCCGTTTTATTGCCGATCAAATTGAAGCCAGTATTATTGGTAATTTCGATTTTGTACCACAGGGTTTTTTGCGTGATAATATTGCCGTATTGTCTGAAAACCTCTTTGATGTGGGTAAATTTTCAGATGTGATTGGAGATCTTTTCGGCATATTTACGAATGTATTTACTGCTTTCTTAATTATACCATTTGCGATTTTCTTTTTCCTGAAAGATGGACATAAAATCAGAAGAGATCTTTTACAGCTCGTTCCTAACAAGTATTTCGAAACAACTCTTAGTTTAATTGACAAAGTTGAAACACGGCTCGGCGTCTACTTTCGAAGCGTTTTTGTTCAGTGCACACTTGTAGGAATTATAAGCTGGCTGGCTCTTTCCGTGGCAGGACTGAACAATTCTGCATCTGTGGGTATTGCCATTGGATTAGCAAACTCTATCCCCTACTTCGGACCCATTCTCGGATATGTTCTCTCTATTGTGATTTCTATAATTGAAACAGGTGATTTTTCACTCGTAATTCCCTGTATCATAGCAGTATTGATAGCTCAAATTGTAGATAATATTATATTACAGCCACTTCTTTTTTCCAGGTCTGCCGATATGCACCCGGTTGCCATCTTGTTTATCATTATGATTGGTGCACAAACAGCCGGTATTCTCGGCATGTTGATTGCAATTCCAATTGCAACGGTAATTAAAATATCGATCAATCAGATTATTTGGAGCTTTAACAACTACCAGGTTTTTCGTTTAGATACCACCGGTAATTTCCCTTCTGCCAACGAACAAAATCAAGCTCCACCCTCTTCTACAAATCAACCTGAATAATCCCATATGATTTCACTATCTTTTTGACGAAATCATAAAGATAATTTTAACGGCCCACTGTGCATAAACTGGTAGTACTGGCTTCAGGCTCAGGCAGTAATTTTCAGGCAATTATTGATGCAATCCATCGCGGGGATATTGACGCTCAAATTGTAGGTTTGATTACCAACAAATATGAGATTGGCGCTATAAAAAAAGCTGAAAAAAACTCCATCCCTGTAAAAGTCATCTCACCTTCCGAACCGGAGTATTTCAAACAAAACCTGCTCAACGCTTTACTGGAGTGGAATCCTGATTTAATTGTATTGGCCGGTTTTTTAAAAAAAATACCGGATCAGGTTATTGATGCTTTTTCGGGTAGAATTATCAATATCCATCCATCTCTATTGCCTAAATATGGTGGAAAAGGATTTTATGGAAAACGTGTCCACCAAGCTGTCATCAATGCAAAAGAAACAGAATCCGGTTGCACGGTACATCTAGTGAATGAGAAGTATGATGCAGGAGCTATTATTGAACAAGTTATTGTTCCGGTATTACCTACCGATGATGCTGATACCCTATCAAAAAGAATTTTAGAAGAAGAGCATAAGCTTTTGCCTAAAATCATCAATAAAATATTAACTGATAAAAAATCTTAATTGTGTCATTAAAACCATTATCCTCCTTACCAACTAATAATTTAACAATTAAACAGGCTCTACTTTCAGTATCAGATAAAACCGGAATTGTTGAGTTGGGAAAAGCTCTTCATCAACATGGAGTAAAGCTTTTAAGCACCGGCGGAACGGCTGCTGTATTGCGCGAAGCCAACCTGCCGGTAAGCGATGTAAGTGAAGTAACCGGATTTGAAGAGTGTTTGGATGGAAGGGTAAAAACACTTCATCCATTTATCCACGGTGGAATTCTTGCCCGAACGAGCCACGATGGGGACATTGAAGAGATAAAGAAATTGGGAATTAAACCCATTGAGCTGGTGGTGGTAAATTTGTATCCGTTTAAGGAAACCGTTGCCAAACTAAATGTTACCCCGGCGATTGCCACAGAAAATATTGATATCGGCGGCCCTACAATGCTCCGTGCAGCAGCTAAAAACTTTGCTCATGTATCTGTTTTAACAAATCCAAAACAGTACGAAGGATTTATCAAGGAACTGAATGAACACTCGTCTATTCCGTTTACCACCCGCCAAACATTGGCACGAAAAGCATTTGAACATACTGCTGAATACGATTCAGCAATCAGTAACTATTTTGGAACATTGGATGAGCTCGAGGTTCCGGAACAGCTGTCCATTTCTCTTCCTAAATCCGGTGATCTGCGTTATGGAGAAAATCCACATCAAAAAGCCGGGGTTTATGGAGATCAATCAAAATTTATCGACTGTTTTCATGGAAAAGAGTTAAGCTATAACAACTACCTCGATATTGATGGCGTCCTTCAATTGATGGCAGATTTTGAAGATGCGGACCCTACTATTGCTATTTTTAAGCATACGGTTCCATGCGGTGTGGCAAGTGACAAGAACTTAAGAAAAGCGTACGAAAAAGCATTTTCAACGGATAAAGTTTCTCCATTTGGCGGAATTGTTTGCAGCAACAAAGAACTTGATCTGGAAACAGCAAAAGCCATTGATGCTATTTTTACAGAAATTATTTTAGCCCCAAAATTCAGTAAAGACGCACTTGAGTTATTAGAACAGAAAAAGAATAGAAGGCTTGTTTCCATCAAACAGTTTCCTGATAAATTAAACTTGCTAACTTATAAATCCATTTTTGGGGGTGCAGTTTCTCAGGAACAAAATAGGTTGACTATCGTGGAAGATGAGCTCAAAGTTGTAACAAAAAGACAACCCACTAAAGAAGAAATAAAAGATTTACGATTTGCATGGAAAGTTGTAAAACATGTTAAATCGAATGCTATTGTCTATGTAAAAGACGAACAAACCCTTGGAGTTGGCACCGGTCAAACCAGTCGTGTAGACAGTTCAGAAATCGCGATTCAAAAATCCAAAAAAGAAAATCTGTCCCTAAATGGCAGTGTGATTGCTTCAGACGCCTTCTTCCCATTTGCAGATGGAGTTGAAGCCGCTGCCGAAGCCGGAGCAATTGCAATTATTCAACCCGGAGGTAGTATACGGGATGAGGAAGTTATTGAAGCAGCAAACAAACATGGTATGACAATGATTTTTACAGGTTTACGTCATTTTCGCCATTAATTTAATTCAGTAGTGTCCGGTAAAAGATAAAAAATGAAGAGGGAAACTCTTTCGAGTTCCCCTCTTTTGGTTATGTTGTGTTTTCCTACAAACTCAACTAACCAATATGAACAAAAGTACACATTTCAGCGGACAACCTATCATTA
>JBGTFX010000085.1:0-14215 GCA_041747055.1 Balneolaceae bacterium | reverse complement strand
AGCGATTCCCACGGAGTGAAATCGTTTGAAGACCAACTACCTAAATGGCACAATGATCTCCGAAACGACTGGCACAACATCCTCCGAAATGGGTGGCACAATGATCTCCGAAATAGCCAGCGGTTCTGTTTCGGCCAAAGCCAGTATGTATTATATAGACCTGCCTATGCACCTGATGATGAAAAATGAAGTTGGGCAAATCGCAGTTGAGATATTGGCCGGACCCTATATAGGTTTTGCCCTAACAGGTAGTATTTCTGGAGAAAGCACAATCTTCGGCGAAACAAATACATTTGATAATGGCATTGAATGGGGTTCAGGAGATAATGAACTGAAGAGATTCGATTACGGGCTCTCGGGTGGTGTTGGATTAGGTTACAGTGAATGGTCATTCAGGGTAACCTATTCATTGGGCTTGGCGAACATTGCAAATGAAGAAAGTACTGATTTAAAACACCGGGTAATGGCGTTCACAGTTGGTTTTAGTCCTTGGTAAGTTGCAGTAATTAAGACTCAGTGTTTTACTAGTTATTTTCTACTCAATTATTTAAAAATAATAAATGAATCAAATTTCGCTTGAACAGTATGGTATATTAGATGCAGATACTGACCTAAAGAATATATCAGCAATTGGAAATATTAATAGCGCCTTTTTGAGAATTCCAATTATCCTAAAGCTGAAGGTTTAGATTATAGTGTATTTAGAGTGTCAAGTCAGCTATTTATTACTGGTCCTAATAGATCCAGGAAAAAAATTTCAAGTACGGATTCGAAAGATATAAACACACACAAAGTAGTTAATGAAACTACACAACATGCCTACTTTGAATTTCCAGTAAATCGCTTTTCTTTGAAGGAAATCGAGGAAAGTCGAAATAAAGATGTAAACTTAGTAGTCGAACTTTATTGCCAGTTTTTAATGTATCATAATGACTTTATAAAAGAGGTCGAAAGTCGAAATGTACAGGTAGAATTCTCGGTTCCTCAAAGTCAATGGATTGATAAGGTAAATAATAGATTAGGTTTTCTTGAATACTTTTTAATTGAATTCCCAAAGGGTGAAAAAACAATTCCTGAAATTTGGAAAAAGCTCGCAGAAGCGGAAACTCATTTACACCAGTTTGATGTATCTTCATTGTTTGTAAAGTGTAGAGAAATTGGATCAGCACTGGATAACTATTTAAAAGAGTCACTGGGTAATAAAAGCTTTGCCTTTAAGGAACGCTGGAGAAGAAGTTATAATAACTTCTCTCATTATTGTTCACTTCCCTTACATATAGAAGATATAAAAGGAAAATCTCATAAGTATTCTATTGAAGAAATGAAGGTTCTAAAGCATGATTGTGAACATGTACTTTTACTTACAAAATCACTTATGAAATATGCTGAAGAATTACTCTGTGAGAATATAGATTCATGAATTATCAATTGTCATAAACTCATCATTGAGTTAAATCAGCTAGTAAATATCTGGGTTATCGTAATTCACAGTTAAACTTTTGATTTAAAGACCATCTTTATAGTCACTCCAGTCGATCAATGAGTGAAAGACCCAAAATAGAGTCCTAAAGTGGTAATTATTTTACTAATAAATCTACTATGCGCTAATCAAAATTGACGAGCAGGTTTAAAGATCGGCTTCTTTGTTATTGCTACCATTTTATTACATTCCATTACGCTCAACTCAAAGATATTCAGCTACATGACCATTTCAGAGTACATCAAGAATATAAATACTCGTTACAAAACAGGAATTTCAAGGGAGCATGCTTATCGGGGAGATTTGCAAAACCTGCTCGAAGCAATGCTCAAAAACGTATTGGTGACCAATGAGCCCGCCCGAATTGCCTGTGGTGCCCCTGATTTTATCCTGACCCACAAAGATATTCCTGTGGGATATATGGAGGCGAAAGATATTGGCGAACCGCTCACTGGAACCAAACACAAGGAGCAGTTTAGCCGGTACAAAGAGTCGTTACCGAATTTAATCTTCACCGATTACCTCGATTTTCATTTTTACAGGGATGGTGAATTTGTAACATCCGTTCGTATTGCTGAATTGGCCGGGGATTCCATCCGTGCAGTGCCCGAAGCGGAGGATAAATTTCGGCAAATGATTAACGATTTTGCCACGCACAGCCTCCAGACCATTAAATCGGCATCGAAGCTATCGAAAATGATGGCCGGGAAAGCCCGACTGCTTTCTACCATTATTGAGAATGCACTGAACAGTGATGAGCAGGGAAAATCGTCATCGGCGAATAACACACTTCATGAACAGCTATCCGCTTTTCAGAATGTGCTGATACACGATATTGATGCTAAAGAGTTTGCCGATATTTATGCGCAGACCATTGCCTACGGGATGTTTGCCGCCCGACTACACGATAAAGAGCTGGATACATTCTCCCGGCAGGAGGCTGCCCGACTGATTCCCAAAACCAACCCGTTTCTGCGAAAGCTGTTTCAGTACATTGCCGGGTATGATCTAGACGAACGAATTGATTGGGTGGTGGATGCCCTTGCTGATATTTTCCGCGCAACAGATGTGGATGGACTTCTGAGAAATTTTGGAAAGTCTACGCAGCAGACCGATCCTATTATTCACTTCTACGAAACGTTTCTTGCGGAGTTCGATCCCAAGCTTCGCAAAAGCCGTGGAGTTTGGTACACCCCGGAACCGGTTGTGAACTTCATTGTACGTGCGGTGGATGATATTCTGAAAGATGAATTTGGACTGAAAGACGGCCTCGCCGATACGTCCAAAACCAAGGTAAAGGTGAAAGTTCCCACCCACGACAAACGCTATAAAGAAGGTTTGGTAGATGAAGAGCGGGAAGTACACAAAGTACAAATTTTAGATCCCGCTGCCGGAACTGGTACGTTTCCTGGCCGAAGTGATTAAACAAATCCACAGCAAGTTTGAAGGACACCTATCGACCTGCTCGATTACATCTACACTGTTCTTCATTCACCAACCTATCGAGAGACCTACAAAGAGTTTCTGAAAATAGACTTCCCGCGCGTTCCCTATCCCGATGATCCGGAGCAGTTCTGGAAACTGGTGGAGCTGGGCGGTGAGCTACGTCAAGTTCATTTAATGGAGAACCCGGTGGTAAACGACTTTATCACTATCTACCCCATAGCAGGCAGCAACAAAATCACCAACCGCCTTACAAAAAATGATCCGGGTTTTATTCCTTACGACAAAGACCACGAAAATCACACTACCTCGGTTAATCACCGCTATCCCGGCGAAAAACTGGGCAAGGTACAGATCAACGACGAGCAGTACTTCGGCAACGTCCCTCTAAAAGCATGGGAGTTCTACATCGGCGGCTACCAACCCGCTGAGAAATGGCTAAAAGACCGACGAGACCGAATCCTAACCATGGAAGAGATTCAGCATTATCAGAAGATTATTGTGGCGTTGATGGAGACGGGGAGGATAATGGGAGAGATTGATGGGGTTTTTGAGGTAAATAATTAAAAATTAGAATTATGGCATTTAAAATTGGTGAAATAGTTGATTTCAGTAGAATGGTTGAGATACCTCAATTAGAACTACCAAAAATTGATATGGGAGGAGCACCAAGAAAGATTGATTTAAGTTCCAAAGAAGAGGAAATGGTTCGAAATTTTAAAGCATGGGTTAATTTTGCTGACTTTGAACTTACGAAAGAATCCTTATTTAACTTTTTCAATGAATGGCAATCAGATAAACTTAAATCAGTAAAGCGATTTGTACTATCGTTATCATTTATTCTTTCATTCGCTTTCATAGCAGGAGTTGACCTTACCAATTTAGAACTCTTTGGATTAGAGATTGCTGAAGACATGACAGTAACATTTCTGGTGTCACTACTTTTAATTCTATTTATTTCTTTAGGATACTATGAATTTTTAAGACGTAAGGATTTGAGTCTACACAAGGCAAGAATTAAATCAACAGAATCTGGATTACTTATTTGCCTTGATTTCGTGAAACAAATAGATAAGCTTATAAAAAGTAGAAATGATATTTATTCAGCAAAGTATTTACTAAATGATTTTCACTCAAATTTAGATATTCAAACACATGATTTAACCACTTATAAAGCAATTAAATTTTATGGTGAAAATTTAGAGAGTTTGGATAAACAGAATTCGTTCATTGAAAGAATTGAATTGATTGTGATTTATGCTTTTGGACTATTATCGGTTTTGGCTATCACTAATTCATTTTTATAAAATTTGAGTTTCCATACAAAGGCGAAGGAGTCATGGCATGATTAAACGATTAAATATAAAAACAGCTGCAAGCTTTGATGATGAAGGGATAACCATAGATGGACTAAAAAAAATAAATTTTATCTACGGTTCAAACGGAACTGGAAAAACCACAGTATCAAGACTTTTGTATAACCCAGTCCATGAAGATTTTCAGAATTCAAGTGTTCATTGGAAAATGAATCAGCCCATTAATGCACTTGTCTACAACAAAGAATTCAGAAAACGAAATTTCGGAAAAGAGAACATAGACGGGGTCTTTACATTAGGTGAAGCTACCAAAGAAGAGAAGGAAGATATTGCGAATAAAGAGGGTGAATTAAAAGAACTAAGAAATAAGACAAGAGAAAAGCTACAAAATAAAGACAGCTTAAAAAATAAAATTGAGGAAGAGATTGAAGGCTTTAAAGAAACTGCCTGGGACTTTCTCTACAAAAAGAACGAAAAAAATTTTAAGGAAGCATTTCGAGGAGTATTAAATAAGAAATCCTTTTATGAAAAGCTTTTACAAGAACATGGCCAAAACTCTTCTACTTTAAAAAAAGAAGAAGATTTAATAAAAAGGGCTCGAACTATTTTTGATGAATCACCGGAACAGATTTCACCAATCGAACAAATTGAGCATAATCGAATAGTCGAAATTGAGTCTGAGCCTATTTGGGAAAGAAAGGTTGTTGGTAAATCAGATGTTGAGATTGGAAAATTAATACAACATTTAAACATCAACGATTGGGTAAATGAAGGACGTCAGTATTTGCAGAATGATGAAACCTGCCCTTTTTGTCAGCAAGACACAATTACTGAAGAGTTCAGATCACAATTAGAAGGTTATTTCGATGAAAGTTATAGCAAAGCACTGGAAGAAATTAAATCTCTTTCAAGCGAATATGAGAGATTAGCATCTAACCTGTTGAGCCAGCTTGACAATATTGAGACCAAGTATAAGGATTCCACTGACACCAAATTAGATGTCGATCGTTTCTCAACGCACTTAAAATCTATGCGAAGTCAAGTCAATGCTAACACTGCTAAGATTACAAATAAGAAGAAAGAACCAAGCAGATCGGTTGAACTTGTGCCACTTGGAGAGCAGTTATCAAAGCTTCACAAAATCATAAATGATGCAAATGAATTGATTGAAGAGAATAATAAGCTCGTAAAAAATTTCAATACGGAGAGAACAATTTTAATTAATGAAATTTGGCGCTATGTGATAGAGACAGGAAAAGCTGAAATTGATCGCCACGTAAAAAAAGTAAAAGGTTTAAAGAGTTCTTTAAAAGCCGCAGTGGAGAAATTGCAAGAAGCTGAAAAGAAAGAAAAAGAACTTAAAAATGAAATTACGGAGCTAAGTAAAAATGTAACCAGTGTTCAGCCAACAGTTGATGAAATTAATAACATTTTAAGCTCATTCGGTTTTACTAATTTTAGGATTGTTCCCTCCAAAGATGACAGAGATAAGTATCAAATCCAGCGTGGAAACGGTGAATTAGCAGAGTCGACTCTTAGTGAAGGTGAAATCACATTTATTACTTTTTTGTATTTCCTTCAGCGAATAAAAGGTGGGTTATCTAAAGATTCTATAAGTCAAGAAAGAGTTATTGTTATAGACGATCCTTTTTCGAGCCTTGATAGTAATATACTGTTTGTAGTCAGCACCCTAATCAAAGAGATTATTGATGAAGTAAGAGAAGATAAGGGCAATATTCAACAAGTTTTTATTTTGACACACAACGTGTATTTCCATAAAGAAGTGTCATTTATTGATGGACGTACAAAAAGAAAAGGAGACACTCACTATTGGATCTTAAGAAGAAATGGTGATATATCTACAGTTCAATCTTATGGAATGGATAACCCGATATCTACTTCATATGAGTTGCTTTGGAAAGAATTAAGGGAGAAAGACAATAATTCTGGTATAGCAATTCAAAATATTATGAGAAGAATTATAGAAAATTATTTTAAAATACTCGGTAAATATGGAGATGATCAACTAATACAAAAGTTTGAGAAAGCGGAAGATCAAAAAATTTGTCGATCACTAATCAGTTGGATCAATGATGGTTCTCATGCAGTCACTGATGATTTATATGTAGAAATGCCACATGATACAATTGATAGGTATTTTGATGTATTTAAAAAAATATTTGAAGAGACTAAACACATTGAACACTACAATATGATGATGCAGATTGGAGAGCATCAGCATGAAAATGCTTAAAAAACTGAATTGACTAACTTCCCTATTGCTGTCACGTTATACGTCTCTACTATACTATAACGTAATATTTGAAATACGTAGAGACGTATAACGTGACAGCATATCAAAATATTATGTACCGTAAAAAATAAATATTATTTGTCCAGTTTATTAACTAAAAAACTGGACATTTTGTCTTATTAGTTGGATCTTAAAATGTATGAAAATCACTGAATACATTACATTTACGGTAGATCGATTTCCAAAGGGATATGTGTTCACCTATGAAGATTTTTATGGTGAGGTGAAAAAGAAGGAAGCGATCATAAAAGCCCTAAACCGCATGGCCGCTTCAGGTAAAATAGCCAAGTTGAGCAAAGGCAAATATTACAAACCTGAAAAGACATCCTTCGGAGTATTACAGCCCAATCAGTACCAGGCGGTCAAAGACCTGATGGAAGAAGATGGCAAAGTTACGGGCTATCTTACCGGCTACAGTATCTACAATGAACTTGGACTCACCACCCAGGTCAGCAATACCATTCAAATTGGGAAGAATGTGGTGCGGCCAAAGTTAAAGCGGGGCAAATACACTATCCGGTTTGTCCGGCAAAAGAATACCATCACCAAAGAGAACATACCGCTCCTTCAAATTTTGGACAGTGTACGCTACATTAAAAAAATTCCGGACACGACCATCGGGAAGTCCACAAAGCGAATAAAAAACATTATTGGCGAGCTTTCAGATGAAGACACGCAGTCTATGGTTCGGCTTGCAAAAAAATATCCACCCTCGGCCAGAGCTCAGTTGGGTGCTATACTAGAGGAATTGGGTCAAACAGCATACACAGAAAAACTGCAAAGCTCTTTAAATCCCATTACAACCTATAACCTACCGGGCGTATCGGAGGTACTATCAACAGCCGAAAACTGGAACATCAAATGAATCTTCACGAAAACAAAAAGTTATTTCAGGATGCCGTAAGGGCAACATCTGAGTTTAAAGAGATTCGGGAAGTCTATATAGAAAAAGACTATTGGGTAACATACGCGCTCAAAACTATTTTTTCTGATCCGGTGGGCAAAGACACCATTTTTAAAGGAGGTACGGCTCTATCCAAATGTTTTAACATTATAGAACGGTTTTCGGAAGATATAGACCTTGTTGTTTTGCGAAATGAAGGGGATACCAATGCGCAAATGACAAAAAAGATACGGGGAATAAGTAAAGCGGTAGAGTCGGTGTTTCCGGAAGTAAAAATTGAAGGAATCACGAGGAAAAAAGGTATGAACCGAAAAACAGCTCATTCTTATTTAAAAGAGTTTGGCGGAGAATATGGTCAGGTTCGTGATACCATCATTGTTGAAGCAAGCTGGCTTGGAAGCTCAGAGCCTAATGTAAATCATCAGATCTCGACCTATATCTATGAAATGATGGAAGCAAAAGGACAGTCAGAAATGGCTGAAACATACGCCCTTCTTCCCTTTGTGGTGAAAGTGCTTGCTGTTCAAAGAACCCTGTGCGAAAAGATCATGAGCCTGGTTCGGTTTTCCCACACCAAAGATCCGCTTACCGACTTAGCCAATAAAATCAGGCATACCTACGATCTTCATTTGATGCTTAAAGATGATGAAATACGGACTTTTTTTGAGTCACCTGACTTTGATACACTATTGAAAACAGTAGCACGTGATGATGTAGCCAGCTACAGAATTGATATTGAATGGCTGGCTATCCATCCGGCAGAGGCCATAATATTTCGGGATATTGACCGGGTTTGGAAAACGCTGCAAAGAACATACGAACAGGATTTTCAATACCTTGTATTTGGTGAATTGCCAAAACAGGAAGATATTCACGACTCACTTTCAAAGATTAAAACACGTTTGGCTGACATTGAATGGAATGTAAATCCAGATGAATAGCAAGATGATTTCATCTGCATAAAAAGAGGTGGACTATTCGGCAAAACCCCATGTTGATCAACTTGTTATTGAATTGAAAAGGCAAAATACATCGGAATGCAACTTAAATGTTTAAAAACTTTTCCTCAATTTGGGGGATGCACCAATCCCGATTCCTTCCAACCGATCAATGTACATTCAGGTAAAAGTACTGGTTCACTGAACAAGGATGAGCCATTTGCACGAAGTGATTGAAAAAAATCACAAATAGTTAAATATGGGGATTTAACCTGCTTTATAATTAAACTTACGGGATCTAAGCCTTCATATAACTCGAGAAATTATTGAGGCAATCTCAACCTAATCCCCTGCCTGTCTGCTTCGTTGGGATCCATAAACGCATTACAACCCTCCAATTGGTCTCTTACCCGGTCATAATCACTCCAATCGATCGATTGGGTAAACTTTTGGCCAAAATCGAGAGTCCTTATCAAAGGTGTAGAGTGACGATCGTTAGTGAGTGTTTTTAAAGCAGCCAGATAGTTATTTCGATAAACAATGGGGATAATGATTTTTTGGTCATTAACCGATACAAGCTCTGCATTCATCATAATCCGTGCTACTCGTCCATTCCCATCTGCGAAGGGGTGAACCTCACTCACCAAAAACATCATATACACCGCTTTGTGAAACGAGGTCTCCAACGCACGATAGATTTCAAATCCTTTTCGCAGGGTGCCTTTCACCAGGTCCGGGTGAACAAACTGAGTACTTCCGGCTACATTTACTTTAGTTTTGAATTGCCCCGGATTTTTGTCTTTCCTTGCTGCCAGGATCTCGGCATGCCGGTTTCTTAGTATGTTGATAAAATCATCATAGTCTTGCGGTACCCGGTTCATTTCGTGATAGTTTGATGCCACTCTGTACGTGCCGAGAACATCATGTGCATCTTCGGGCCTTTCGGTTGGCATAGCACTTCGGAATACAATATCAGCCGCTTCACTCACTTCAAATTCCGTCCCTTCAATAAAGTTGGAGAAGTAGGCTTCAAAGAAGGATAGGTTGATCCGTTCCTGCTGAGATAGTTTTTTTGCAGATCTTGAACTCGGAGCAGTCGCTTTCAGATCTTCATACAACTTGAGAAAAAGTTCAGCCCGATCCGGATCATAGGGTTCTTCGCCTTTACATGCTTTTGCAACGTCTGACTTCAATTCTGCTGTTCGCGTGTCTTGCAGAGTGCCAATCAGATCATCCAGTTTTTGAAACTCCTCCTTCATATCCAGCTCATTGGCAATCTCCCTCGCTTTATCCCTGATTTTATTAACATGGTCTTCACCCTTTACTCGAAACAGTTTATCCAGCTTTTCCTCCATCTCCTCCCGGGATAGTGTACGGCTGACGGATCCTTTTCTTGCTCGCGATGGCCTCATGTTCTCAAGAAGTGCCCGCGGCTCAGAGCTGACCCAAAGATCGTTGATAAAAGGCAGGTCACTTTCCAAGGGGCCATGACCTTTACGCGGATTAAAGGTTAACCCCGGAAGCTCTGTATTTCTTTTTTTGGATGAAATAATAAATACCGAGCCATCCTTTGCCGGACTGTTCTCCAGAGCCGTCCGGTCGGCAATCAGTGCGTCGGGGTAATACTCCTTTAGTAGATTGTACCAATGCCTTCGAACAATCACTTCAGGGTCATCCTGCATGTTCTTTGTGTACAGCCTGGAAGCGATTTTCCTGAGCTTTCCATCCGATACTGCATGGTAAACCTGTGACGTAATGTCGGTATTGGAAACAAAGACTTCCGGTAATGTTTCTAAGAAAGTGGGCATTAAGCGTGATTTTCTTTTGAAAGTATTTATTTTTCGGGTTTTAAGAAAGGTTTTTCTTCATTTTTCGGGATTTAAGACGTAACCTTGCTTTTCATCTTTGCAATTTCATTATCAACATCCTCTTTTCTCACCACCAAGTGTGCCGGTCGATTCGTTCGAAAATTCTGAGCAATTGGTTTTGGGCTTAAAAGCGGTCGTACACAATCATAAAACATACTGCTCCGCATACCGGTTTTCTCTTCTACATAAACTTGAGCCTGTTTGATTGTCATCACTTCAAGGTTTACCAAGTATTCGATATCGGTGTAGTCTTTTTTTGTCATGAGTGTTATATGGCCATTTTTGATGAAACAAATAGGGAAACATTATTGTTTCAGGTTTATTTTAGTTTCAAATGGTTTCAATAAATCAAATACTTACATCTTTAGAAACTTTCTTGAAACATGAATGTTACCGTTTTAGAAGGTTACTTTAAATAAGAAGAGATCTTATTTATGATTTAGACGAATTTCTTAAATATGAATGGTAATTGTTAATCATTCTCATGAATTGTGTTTGGAGTGCTCACTCTTTTCAAGCATGATCGTTAGTGTTTTGGTAAGCTTAGTTTAAAAATAACAAATAATGTAAAGTGTTACTTGACAAAAACAGTTTATTTTAAACTCAATTTAGTTTAATTTACGGAAGAAATGTAAAGTATTACTTGACAAATATTGAGTAAGTTAAACCAAATATTAGCACAATGGCCACAAAATAGCCTCATAACCACAGAGTGGTTAGAGGAAAAAGGTGTGTCTCGTCAACTTGCCAATAGTTATATAAAAAGTAGCTGGCTGGCCAGGTTTGGATCGGGTGCATATAAGAGGCCAAATGATGAGATCAGCTGGGCAGGTGGATTGTATACCCTGCAAAACTTGAATGACCTTCCCGTGCATGTTGGGGGAAAAACCGCTATAGAAGTGCAAGGTTATTCGCATTACATGAGAAAAAGTGCCCAACAAAAAGTAACACTTTGGAAAACACCTAAGCTGAGGCTTCCGGCATGGTTTACAAATCACGGATGGAAAGTCGACATACAGGTCCGATCTGCCAATCTGTTTGATGAAGGAGAACCTGCGCTTACAGTAAAAGACATAGAAAGTCTGCCTGTTTACACATCAGTACCGGAGCAAGCCATATTGGAATATTTGTATGACATACCCAAGTTTGAGGGCTTTGATGAAGCAAGCTATATCATGGAAGGTTTAACCTCATTACGACCGCGGGTACTCCAATCATTGTTAGAACGATGCCGTTCGATAAAAGTAAAACGGTTGTTTCTATATTTGGCTGAGTACTATGCTCACCCCTGGTTTAAGCGTCTCGATTTGTCGAATGTTGACTTAGGAAGTGGAAAAAGAGAAATTATAAAGGGCGGTAAGCTAGACAAAAAATATGAGATTGTTGTACCCGATTTGAGCAGAGAGGATCGATGAGGGAACAATACCAAAAACAGGTTAGATTGCTTATTCAGGTGATACCATTTTTGTCAGCTACAGATCAATTTGCATTAAAAGGAGGAACGGCAATCAACTTTTTTGTGCGGGATTTTCCACGTCTTTCAGTGGATATCGATCTGACATACCTACCGGTAAAGAGTAGAACGGACTCACTTGAAGAGATTAAGCAAGGGGTCAAACGAATAGCACAAGAAGCTGAAAAACATATTCCCGGTGTTCAAATAACTTCGCAAAAAAGTGGAGGTACCCTTAGTAAGTTGATTATTCGGTCTGAAGATGCTCAAATTAAACTTGAAGTGAATACGGTTCTGAGAGGATCAATTTATAAAACGACACAAAGGGATCTCTCACCGGCACTTCAGGATGAGTTTGAGCTGTTCGCATCCGTAAAGACACTTTCATTCGAAGACCTATTTGCCGGTAAACTGTGCGCGGCGTTAGATCGGCAACACCCAAGGGATTTGTTTGATATGCGACTATTATTGATTAATGAGGGAATTACAGAAAATGTGCGAAAGGCATTTATTGGTTATCTGATAAGTCACTCGCGACCAATTAATGAGTTGCTGAATCCCAACGCTATTGATATCGAGACCCTTTATTATAATGAGTTCGAAGGTATGACAGAGGAAGAGGATATTTTAGATGAATTGATCGATATTCAGAAAGAGCTGCCTAAAATATTGTTACAGAAAATAACAGATGAAGAAAAAGAGTTTTTGATGTCTTTTAAAAAAGGTGAGCCAAACTGGAAGTTGATTTCAATACGGGAATTAGAAAAACTTCCAGGCGTTCAGTGGAAACTGTTGAACATAAAAAAAATGAATAGTGACAAGCACAAAGCAGCTACTAAAAAATTGGAAAGGGTGTTGTTTCCATAATGCCCTTATGAATTCTCACTTCTGGTTATAAAATCTGAGTGTTGATATTGCGGAGGCATGCTCAGCGGTTTTCCACTTTTATTTAGATTCTAATATTACTGTTAAACTGCACAACAATGGCTATCACAGAGATGATTTTGTTGTACGAACAGATTTACTTGACCCAATGGCAAGCCTATGAGAGAGTTAAAAAGCACTGTGACTGGTTGAACGCTCCACTTGAATAACCACTTTTCATAAATATCAGTATTTAAAACTAATTTTCATTGAATAAAAGCTATATTCGAAGTAGATTCTTGTCATATAATCGTTTTTCATAAATATGGACATTAATAAGCACTTTTCAGAAACTATAACTGCTTTTCAGGGATACACACTCCCTGAACCTGATTTGCAATTAGCCGGGTACAGTGCGCTCATTCGAGTGTATAACCTGAACGTACCTTTGCCAGACAACTTAGCCGCTATTAGCCAACAGCATCGTAAGTACAAAGAAGGAAAATGGGCTGTGTTCACTAAAAGGCACAGACCAAATGATAACTTGTTGGCTCATCTTACCTTTGCTTTGAAATATGAGGGCGTTGACCTCAATATTATTAAGTCTCTTTTTATAGCCATTGAAGAAGATGAGATTGTTTCAATCATAAAAAATGAGCCAACCGGCAGTTATACCCGACGAATATGGTTTCTATACGAATGGCTGTTAGACGCACAGCTACCTGTACAAGATGCAACTACTGTAAACTATGCAGACGTTATAGATACTAAACTTCAGTATGGAGGACCATCTGAGTTTTCGAAAAGACACCGTGTTCGAAATAATTTACCGGGCGTTAAACAATTTTGCCCATTAGTACGAAAAACTGTAACTCTTGAAAATTTTCGCCAAAAAAAATTAGATCAACGTATTAGTGAAACCTTAGGCTCTATACACAAAGACCTTGTTACACGGGCTGCAGCTTTTATGCTACTCAAAGATTCTAAGGCTTCTTTTGCAATTGAGGGAGAATCTCCACAACAGGGTAGGGCTGAGCGATGGGGACGCGCTATTGGACAGGCAGGTCAAAAGGAACTAACTAAAGACGAACTTCTACGCCTGCAAAAATTGGTTATTAAAGATGACAGATTTCTCAACATGGGATTTCGTAAAGAAGGTGGCTTTGTTGGAGTACACGATCGGGTCTCAGGTGCTCCGATACCGGATCACATTTCGGCCAAATGGGAAGATGTTCCTGATCTGATTAACGGATTTATTGATACCTATAAGAAAGTAACGAATGAAGACTTTGATCCTGTAATAGCTGCTGCCGTTCTTTCTTTTGGTTTTGTGTTCATTCATCCATTTGAAGACGGTAATGGTCGTATACACCGATATATCGTTCACCATGTACTATCAAAAATGGAGTTTGCTCCAAAAGGACTCATTTTTCCGGTGTCTGCAATAATTCTGGAAAGGATCGATGAATACCGTGAGGTTCTTGAGTCTTATTCTAAATCAGTAGTGTCCGGTAAAAGATAAAAAATGAAGAGGGAAACTCTTTCGAGTTCCCCTCTTTTGGTTATGTTGTGTTTTCCTACAAACTCAACTAACCAATATGAACAAAAGTACACATTTCAGCGGACAACCTATCA
>JBGTFX010000084.1:0-3488 GCA_041747055.1 Balneolaceae bacterium | reverse complement strand
ACAGCTCCAATCAAAGATTGTTCGTGGAATATCTGCACACTACGAAATCGAAAATTATGCCAGTGATGAGGCCGATTTATTGATTATGGCAACTCACGGCCATAGTGGACTTGCGCACCTGATCTTAGGATCTACTGCTGAAAAGGTTGCTCAATATGTAAACAAACCGGTGATTACAGTTCGGCCGGATAAAACGCTTTTCGAGAAAAAATAGAAGTTGTAAGAGTAGAAAGATGACGCAACCAATTGGAAAATCTCTTGGGATATTAATTCGGAGGTTGTGTCGTTTTATTTGATGAACACATCCAACTTATGTATTGAACAGATTGAGTAAGACACTATGAACGAAGATCTTAAAAAGAAATCGTTTTCGGAGATCATAAAAGGAGACACTCCCGTATTAGTTGATTTTTATGCTGATTGGTGCGGCCCCTGTAAATTGGTGCCTCCTATTTTAAAAGAGCTGAAAAAGAGAATGGGAGATGCCATTCATATCCTGAAAATTGACACCGAAAAGAATCCTGATGTTGCCATAAGGTATCAGGTTCGGGGAATTCCCAACTTTATCTTATTCAAAAATGGAAAAGTTATTTGGCAACAAGCCGGAGTAGTTCAGGCCGGACAGTTGGAACAGATCATCAAGCAGAAGCTTCAAGAGTATGAAAATGCTTAACTGTTAATTACTTGCCCCTATTTTGTTTCAAAGCCTGAATTTGCAAGGTCATCAAACCCGCCGATATTGTGCGCGTTTTCGAACCCACGATTTTTCATTAATTCAGCAGCTTTCCCACTTCTGTTTCCGGTTCTGCAGTAAAGGTAGTAGGTTTTGTCTTTCTCCAGATCATCAACCTTTTCTTCAAACTCTCCACTGTTAAAATCAAAATGAAGATCTGAACTAGCTAAGTGACCTTGATCAAACTCAGCTTGTGTACGTACATCTATTACGATTCCCGGTTCCTCTTCAATTTTCTGTTTCCAATCACTCATATTTTAGTTTCCTCCGAATATTGATAAAAATTAAACATTACGATGCCTGAAATTACAACTATAATGATTAGTTTTCATACTGATGTGAATACATTTAAATATTTGCTTGAACAGGTGAATATTCAGATTCTTGATTGCGGTCGTTTTTAAAAGCTAAAAGGGCATCATTAACATCAAAATGGAAATTATTTACGGAGAGTCCCTCAGTGATTCCGCACACTTTCAACTTGTCCCGTAGTGGACCAATTGCACCTGCAAAATAGAGTTCTATCTCTTTTTCCTTTAGATCTTTGATTAAGTCCTTAAGAGAATGGATTCCCGTTGAATCAATATTGTTCATGGCTGATGCATCTAAAATTAACAGTTGTAAATCCTCTCCCTTTTGATCAATCAATCCATCGATAGTGTCCCTGAAATGTTCCACGTTTGCAAAGTAAAGCTGGGAGTCAAACCGATAGATAAGAACATTTTGTTCTGTTTTTGCCTCTTTATAGCGCTTCACATTTCTAAAGTTTTTCGATTCACCCAATCGGCCAAGTTCGGTACTGTGAGGTTTTGTACTGCTGTAAATAACTGCAATGAGAGATATCAAAACTCCAACAGCAATGCCTTCCTCTATTCCTAACGCTAAAGTTGCTGCGAACGTTATAACTAACATGCCTAAATCTTTACGATCGGTTTTCCAAAGGTTTTTCATTTCCTTTGTGTCAAAAAGACCTGCCACCGCAACCATAATAATGGCTGCCAAAACTGCATTTGGCAGGTAATAAAATAGTGGTGTTAAATATAGAACCGTCAGTGCGATAATTAAAGCACTAATGATTGATGACATCCCTGTTTTTGATCCGGCCTGATCATTCACCGCCGTTCTGGAAAATCCCCCGGTTGTGGGATACGACTGGAACAATGCTCCGCCAATATTGGCCATTCCCAAGCCGATTAGTTCCTGGTTTGGATCTACTTTGTAGTCATACTTTTTAACAATTGCTTTTGCAACGGCAATGGATTCCATATATCCTACCAATGCGATAACTAAAATGGTTGGGAGCACGAGTTGAAAATCGGAAAAACTGAATCCTGTTAGTTGAAAACTCGGGAGTCCTTTTGGAATATCTCCAACAATAGAGACTCCCGCCTGATGCAAATTGAAAACCGCCGTGAGTACAGTCCCTATTGCCACTACTACGAGAGCAGATGGGAATGTTCGCTTCCATCTTCGTAGAAATAAAATGGTGCTGATGGATCCTATTCCAATCACTGCGGTAAAAGGGTCAATTTCAGAAGCTTGTTGAATTGCACCCACTAAAATTTCATGAACATAATTTGTCCGGGGTAAATCAATTCCAAGAAGATTTTTGATTTGGCTCGCTCCTATAATCAATGCCGCCGCGGATGTAAATCCACTTAACACGGGATGGGAAAGAAAGTTCACTATAAAACCCATTCTAAGAACTCCCATCAAAAATTGGAAGATTCCCACTCCCATTGCGGTCATAATGGCCAGGTGGATAAACCGTTCACTGCCTACCTCAGCAACCTGACCCACACCGGCAAGTACTAACAGCGAAACCATAGCCACGGGTCCTACGGCAAGTTGACGTGAAGTCCCAAAAATTGCATAGAGAATTAACGGTACAATAGATGCGTAAAGACCATAAATAGGCGGGAGTCCGGCAAGCATGGCATAAGCCATTCCCTGCGGAATTAGCATAATACCTACCGTAATTCCTGCATTAAGATCACCCTTCGCTTCTTTTCCTGAATAGGAGGAAATCCAGTCAAGTATTGGAATATGTTTAAAGCGGGTTGATCTTTTTTTCATGGAAAAGTAGTGCTTGAAGAGCAGTTAGAAACTTATCGTAGAGTAAAAAGAGAAGGAGGAGAAATTTGCTGTAAATCTCTTCTCTCAAATCATTTAAGGGGAAACTTTCTGTTTTTCATAATTCTCAAAAGCGTCGTCAACCGTAATTACTTCATACCCTTTTCGTTTTAGCATTGCTGATGCTACCGAGGCTCGCGCTCCGGCCTGACAGTGAACTACCAGTTTTTTATCAGGAAGTTCGTCAAGTCTTGGGAGCAGTCGTGTGTGTGCAATATTCTGGGCTCCGGGTACATTTCCCTCGTTATACTCAGTAACTTTCCGTACGTCCAGAACTTGATAATCATCTCTCTCCACAAACTGATCAATATCGGCAAACGTCTTTAAATCCAGTTTGCCTAAATCACCTCCCTTCTCTGCATATAATTTAAGATCAGCCGGGGTAACAAATCCAATAATTCTGTCCAGACCTATTCTGTATAGATCTGTTACGGCTTCCTGCAGTTTATTCTCTTCAGCCACAAGGTAGATATCTTCATCTTCTGTAATGTATGAACCGGCCACTGTGTTAAACTGCTTGTTTAATGGCGAAAGTAATGATCCCGGCAGGTGACCTTCGGAGAATTCTGTTCGCTCCCTTGTATCCAGCACGGCAATATCTGTATTGTCAACAAAGTTAGCC
>JBGTFX010000083.1:0-2839 GCA_041747055.1 Balneolaceae bacterium | reverse complement strand
AAGATTGACACAGCTATAATGATATAAAAAACTCTAATAAAGAAGGTTTTCATTGATTAAAATCAATTAAATAGTTCATTATGCTATACTTAGAAATAATTTTTTGAATAACATGAATTTAGTTGCACAAATTACATTCGTAGTATGTTGTTAAAAAAGCATTCCTGCTATGGAGGCGGTCATCAAGTTAGCTAATGATCCGGCTAATACAGCATAAAGTCCAAATTGGGCCAGTTCTGATTTTCTACTCGGTGCAATTCCTCCGATCCCTCCAATTTGAATCGCAATAGACGCAAAATTTGCAAAACCACAAAGTGCAAAAGTGGCCATAGTAATTGATTTAGGAGATAAAACCTCGTCTGAAACCATATCAGCTAATTGCAGGTATGCTACAAATTCATTTAGCACTACTTTTGTCCCTAATAAAGATCCAAAATTGACAGCATCTGCCCAAGGTACTCCTATGGCAAATGCGATAGGGGCTAGAATCCATCCGAGTAATGTTTCAATAGTAAGTTCTATACCTTCCGGCAGAAGTGAATTTATGCCTGATAGTTCTCCAAAATGGAATAAAAAGTAATTTCCCATTGCAAGCAATGCAATGAAAGCCAATAACATAGCGCCAACATTTGCGGCAAGTTTTAACCCTTCAGAGGCACCACTTGCCGCTGCATCAATTCCGTTTGCGTCTGTTGTTTCAACATTCATTTGAACGCTTCCGCGCGTTACGGGTTCGGAATCTTCAGGGAAAATAATTTTCGCAATCACTAATGCGGCAGGCGCAGCCATTAAAGAAGCCCCCAATAGTTGTTCTGCAAACAACAATCTTCCTACATCAAGCGAAACTCCCTGAGCCAGGGCATAGGAATTACCTAGCATCTGCACATATGCAGCCATTACACCACCTGCAATCGTTGCCATACCACCGGTCATAACGGCAAGCAGTTCCGATTTGGTCATATTATCGATATAGGGTTTTATAACAAGAGGGGCTTCCGTCTGACCCACAAATATATTTGAAATAACGGAGAGTGATTCGGCTCCCGATGTACCCATTAACTTTTGCATTCCCCTTGCCATGTATTTCACCACAATCTGTAGAACACCATAGTGGTACAGAATTGCAGTCAGCGATGCAAAAAATACAATTGTTGGTAAAACCTGAAAAGCAAAAAAGTGACCCAAACTACCTTCCATACCCGGGCTTTTTGCCAGATCTCCAAAAATAAATTCGGCACCGGCTGTAGTGAAATCGAGCACAATGACGAAAAATGAAGATACCCAGCTGAAGAAATCTTTTGGCCATCCAAGAGGAGCCCAGAATAACTCCATTTGCCTGCCTTTTAGAATAAAAATAGCTAGCACAAACTGTATACCAAGACCTTTAGCTACTAAGCTCCAGTCTACATTTTTTCTGTTCTTACTAAAAGCGAGAGCAACAACAATAATTATGGCCATTCCAATCAGGCCTCTTACAATTTCCATTTTAATCTAAGTTTTCTGGTTTTGGATGGGTTTGTGGAGGTTCTAAAGGTGGGAGAGGTTTACCTTTTTTAGTATCAACGGGTGGCCTGAAACAGTGACGGGACCGGGGTTCGTAGGCATCTTTTTCGCCTACCAATAACTGATCTTTGTTTTCTACCACACGTTGTGAGTAATGAGCCATAATTCCACTTTCTGAACAAATAGCATGAAGCTTGGTAACATATTCTGCAATAGCCAAGAGCTGTGGCATGGGTTCGAAAGGTTTGCCTTCAAAATCCATATCTAATCCGGCTAGAATAACTCTTTTTCCATCATTGGCCAAGGTGTTGACTACATCAATAATCCGATCATCAAAAAATTGAGCTTCATCAATGCAAACGACTTTTGCCGATGATGTTAGTAGGATGATCTGATCAGCCGTATTAACACAAATACCCGGTAGAGCAGATTGATTATGCGAAACAACATCATCTTCGCTGTAACGATTATCAATAGCCGGTTTCACAACCACAACATTTTGTCCTGCAATGTATGCACGCTTTGCACGCCGGATTAGTTCCTCCGTTTTTCCACTGAACATACCTCCACAAATAACTTCAATCCAACCAACATGATTGGGAACAAACCACGGCTCGTTAATCATAAATATCACTTCTAAATACGTAATGTTATCGCGTGGAATATATCCTGTCATTCATTAAAACAAAAAGAGTAATTTTTTGTTACGATCCAGGTTGCAAGCATGTAATTAATTAAAACAATAAGGTTTCCATTTCCTATTTTCAGCGACCTACATTTGTATGGTCAAGATCCTATGCGGGTGTGAGCTGCCAATAGTATCAATAGCGGATAATTTCTGTGGGTAGATTATCATTCATTTGATACATCCGGTTTGGCAAGCGGTTTACTGAGTTAGATTAAGCAGTGGTTACATTCTGACTAATACAATTTTGTTGATTAATTTATGTAAATCATTATGAATAAAGGAAAATTCACAAATTTAGCTAAAGAAGGTTTTTATATGCCCGCTGAGTGGGAAAAACACTCTGCAACGATGTTGATTTGGCCTCATAACCGATCAACCTGGCCGGGAAAATCTTTGCAGAAAGTTGAAGCTGTATATGTGGAGATTATAAAATCTCTGCATATGTATGAATCGATTTTGTTGTTTGTGGCCGACGAAAAGATCAAGGAAAAAGTAATTAATCTATTTGAAGAACATCAGATCAATAAAGAGTTAATAAAAATTGTGGTCCAGACGGTAAATGATATTTGGGCCAGAGATTGTGGGCCGATTTTCATCAAAAATGAAAACCATGAATATATAATTACGAATTGGGATTATAATGCTTGG
>JBGTFX010000082.1:0-2510 GCA_041747055.1 Balneolaceae bacterium | reverse complement strand
AGAGTATTAAATTTGGTTAAAATCTCAATTGTAGATGTATAGTCTGTGCATAAAGCATGAAGCACACCTTTTGTAAATGTCATGTAAAAAGCAGCTTCAATCCCTTTCCCACTTACATCACCAATAGCCACAGCAAGCCTTCCATCATTCACTTCAATAAAATCGTAGTAATCTCCACCGGTTTCGTAAGCAGGATTACAAACGGCTGCTATATCCAGTCCTTCAATGTCCGGAGTTCGGTCCGGCAAAAAAGAATGCTGTACTTTTCGTGCAATCTGCAACTCCTGTTTTACCCGCTCATCCCTGGCAAGATCAGTTATATAATCGGGTACAAATTTGGGCAGTTCACGAATGGATTTCCCCTTTCGGATGGCTTGTATTGCAAAGATAATTGCTGCTACAATTAAAATTGTGGTGATATAAAAGACAGAAGCATCCGGAGAACCCTGCATTACCCATCCTTTTACCGAGAGTAATTGTAAACCCAAAAAGGTCATTGCTATGAATGCCGTTAAATAATCCTCCTTTACATATATCCAACCCACAAAAAAACCAACAATGCCAACTCCAATTATTTCCGTGCTAAAGGGGCCTATTGAAATAGGCAACGGGCTAAATAAAATAAATGCAATCGAAGTTACTATTCCTATGATTATAGCGCTTTTATTAAAGGAACTCAGTTTTCCGACTAAGGTGAGCAGAATTCCCTGAGTTACAATAAAAAAGATTAATAAGGCTGTAATTACCGCTTCTAAATATGGTAAAAAAGAGCTATTTGAACGAAAGGTTTCGCTGACAGAAAGATAGCTTTCAGGTATTAAATAAAGTGAAAGAGCATATAAAGCCGTAAGAATACAGGAGTATGCAACGGCTCTTATAAGAACCAACCCTACCGGACGATTGTACAGGTGACCCACGCGTATGAGATCGAACGTACGAAGCTTAGCAGGCCAATGTTCACGGGTTATGGAATCACCTACCGCAGTTACAGCAAAATAAATCAGGGAGATAAATGCTGCTGCAACTCCTGTCTGAAATAGTTGAATAAAAAAGTCTCGGCCTTGAAGTGGGTCGAAAGAGTAGAATACTCCATGTACCCATTCCAACATTATAATAGCAGGAAATGCGAAACCTGCGATTACAGCAAATAGTACTGCTAATTTAGTGTCTATTAATCGAAGACGGATTCGAACAAAAAGCAAAAACATCACCCATACTATAAATAATACATACACCACACCTTTTGCTCCCTGCTGGAGATCGGCCCATGTATCTTCACCTGCTCGAACATCCGGATCATCATATTCCATAGAAAAAAGGGAGCCTGTTGGCAGCACTTCTATCGTAACATTCATTGATCTACCAATTTCATTTATCTCTGTTCTATAAATGATCTGAGCGATATCTACTCTGTTTACAGAAATTAAATTTACTTCAGAAACATCAAACCGCTCGGCATTCCAGCCCGATGATTGTAGATGATGGTGACCAAATTGTAATGCGATATCCCGACCGAAATATTGATTTTTCTCAGGATCATAGATGTATTGTGCTGCCGAATCCGGTTCGGGGTCAAATTGAAATTTCATTCGCTTAAGTACGGTAGTATCCGACCTCAGTGAACTTAAATAAGGTTTAATTGATGGAATTATACGCTCCAGAATTCCAGGGTCAAATAATCGAGAAGGAAATACATTTGATGGATTTTCTAATGCAATTAAATTACCCTCTTCAGAAAGACTTAGATTTAATTGATCAGTTGATTTCTCAATATCAGAAAGTCGACCAATCCAATCCTCTATAGAAATCTCTCGTTGAACCATCCAGTAATAGACTGGATAATTTTCTTTAACAGAGTCTCTATAAATTTCCTGAAGGTTACCTCTTTTCTGAAGGGAATCGAGCATTCCGGCATTGACTCTAAAGTCAATAATTGTATTACCCGTGGATTGATATCCAAGATTGGTAAGTATGGATGCTGATCGTTGTTCCAGCTGTTCTTTACCCAAACTATTATCGGCAACCGTAAGCGGGTGTATGTCGGAAAATATCCAATAACTGAATAACGCAGCTATTAAGCCGACCGCTACCAATACTAAATCTCTTTTTGCAGTATCACTTCCGAGCATTGCTTATTTTATCTGGATGTTATTCGGAGACAAATTTATTGAGCTATCTTTAAATATTATAGAGTAACAATAGTAGATTACAGCGAAATTTAAATGATTAAGTTTCAATAATATTATCATTTTATGACAATAGCCATAAATCAAATAATTGTATGTGTCTCATTGTATTTAGTTTTAAAAAACATTCAAAATATCCTCTCATTTTAGCTGCCAATCGAGATGAATTTTACGAGAGGCCTACCAGGCAGGCGAGATTTTGGAATCAGTTCCCTCACATCCTTGCCGGAAAGGATGAAAAAATGGGCGGCACCTGGCTTGGCGTAACAAGACAGGGAAAATTCGCTGCGCTTACAAATTATCGTGATATAATGAATATTAAAC
>JBGTFX010000081.1:0-3059 GCA_041747055.1 Balneolaceae bacterium | reverse complement strand
GAAATGTTTAGATTGTCACCTTCAATTGTAGTAAACGTGTAATCGGGTATGATTTCCCTGATAATATTACTTCGCTCAGTTGTTTCTGCGGGTTGTATTGAAGAGGATTCATCCCCTTGCTTTTGATCAGCATTGCAGCTCACGAAAAGAATGGTTGATAGGGTAATGACGAGTGTTAAAAAAAATGAAGATGTTTTCATAATTAAAATCTTTTGTGAGGATATATATTGTTTTTCTGTGAATGTTATCATATAAAATGACCGTATTATACTTTTGACCACAAAAACACTGAAACCATGATGAAAACAAAAAGCTATTACAAATTTTTCACCCTCTTATTAGTAATGACAGCTATTTCAGCCTGCCATTCAGATTCTCACGAACATGAGGGACATACAACTGGAGAAATCACAGCTGAAATAACTGAACCGGAATATTTTGAAGGAACGGGCAGAATTGTTTCAATTCCTCCAAGTAAACGAAATTTAATTGTTAAACATGGAAAAATTCCCGGTTTTATGAATGCCATGACAATGCCTATAAATGTTCGGGACACAACAATAATACAAGGTATTGCTCCGGGCGACAGCATTCGGTTTACTATTGAGTCGACAGGCAACTCAGCTGTAATTTCAGAAGTAGAAAAAATAGAAGATTAAATCCTATTTACATTATTGTAATCCACTCGTCAGGCTCAATCCGGAGTTCTACACCAAGCGGGTCAAGCACACCATCCGAGCGCACTGTACCCCTTACACGTACGGTTTGGGTCATGTAATCGGCAAAAATCTGAGAAGCTGTCATGATTGACCATACCTCATCTTCGCCTACCTCATTATCGAACAGAACTGCAACAGGATATCCCTGCAAGGCACAATATTCGGCACAATTTTCTCGAAAACCACTCTGCGGCAAATTGTGGTCATGGCCGGTATTTGATTTATTAAGCGCATAACAGTGGGTATCAATTAACACTCCTGTAAGGGTCAGGGTATCACCTTGTGCAAATCGGGCTTCCGGTGATATATACTGACTTGCTGATTGTCGATCTCCGCATGATGACAGTAATATCAGCATAGAAAATATCAGTAATAAAAGGAATGCAATAGAATAAGCTTTCATAGTAAAGTAATTACCGATTGGTATGACAAATAAATAATTATAGGAATGATTGTCTGGCGACAATCATCCCTACAATTTATCCAACAAAAAATGAATAAAAGGTTACATCATAAACGTGATTCCAACTTCTTTCCATTGTTGGCCATCTTTTACTTCTACTTTTTTGGGAATGATATTACCATCAAAAGCAACGTTTCCTGTTACCCTTGTTTCTTTACCCATATGTTCGGCTACCTGTCCGGCGGGAACAATAAGAGTAATGGTTTTGCCATCTTCGGTTGCAATGGCCGCTGGTATGCCCATACTTGCACATGCAGTAGCGCAATTAGGCATCTTAATCATTTCACCGTTTTTACCTGGTACCATATGGTCGTTTGCTTTATTCATGTCAGGCATTTCACCATAACATTTGGTATCAACCAGCGTACCGGTAACGGTTACATCATTTACCGGTGTAAATGCAAACAGCATACCAGCAGCAACAAAAAGTACAGCTAACTTTTTCATAAGACTTACCTCAATCGTTTAATTAGAATTTAAAGCATTTAGCTTTATTTACTATCTGAACTAAATCAGAGTTATCTTTCTTTAAGACAATTCTAATCTAATCAATGAGCATTAAAGATTAGAGGGTTTAGATGCAATATGACACTTTCTTTATACTTGTGTTAGATTATCAAATTAACTGTGAGGTGAATTACTGATTGAGCACCAAATTTAATACAATCAATAATTTCAGGATATATATACCTGATAAGTCTTGTCTCCGGAATTATTAGCCTGCACAGTGCCCAAAAAACCGCCTCAGAAAAATCAAACCTTTCCTCTGACCTGACATTCTAACCGATTATATCCTTCACAAAATTCGGCAACGCAAAGGAGCCGCGGTGAATGTCCTCGTTGTAGTATTTTAGTCCCTGAATCTCTTCGAGGCCGTTTTTTACCCTTTCTGAGACTTCATCAGATAGTGGATCTTCTTTTTTAGAAGCTAAACCCATCGTCCACATTCCGGCAGGATAAAGCGGAATAAAGCTCACATACATTTTGGAGATCGGGAACAGATCATCCAGTGCATTAAACACTTTCTTCATGCTTGGGTGATAGGATTCAACCCACGGACTTTCGGTCTGGGCTGACAGCACTCCATCTTCAGCAAGCGCATCATAACAGAACTGGAAAAAATCTTTTTCAAACAGCCCTTCTGCCGGTCCCACAGGATCAGATCCATCAATGATGATTACATCATATGGCTCTTCAACATTTTTCACGAAAGCAATGCCATCTTCATAAAGAGTGGATTGCTTTGGGTTATCAAAATCACCCACACCCGGAAAATGAAGCCTGGATGCATCAACCACGGTTTTATCAATCTCCACAAGGTGAACAGTCTCAACAGAAGAATGTTTGAGTACTTCTCTTGCAGTGCCACCATCCCCCCCGCCAATAATAAGCACGCGTTTCGGGTGAGGATGCGTAAACATTGCGGTGTGACTAATCATCTCGTGATACACAAATTCATCCCGCTCGCTCAGCATCACCATCCCGTCGATAGTCATCAGGTTTCCCCAGGTATCCGTTTCGTACACTTCAACAAGTTGAAATTCGGACTGTTCAGAGAATAGAAGTTTCTTCAGGCCAATCGTTAGGCCGGTTTGTTCGTTGTAGAATTCGTTGTATTGTAGCATGGGCAAGGTTCAGGGTTCAAGGCTCAGGGAGCGACCTGACAGCGTTCGAAGATCCTGTCAGCGTCCTTATTGGTAATTTGTTTTTATCTAAGTTCGAAGATCCTGTCAGCGTCCTTTTACATCTCCCAAACGCTGACAGGAACCGACATCCGTCGGCACGCTGTCAGGTTTTAAATCTCAAGACTCATATCTCAGGACTATCACTTATACCAAAGAACAGCGGCGGCAAATACGGCGCCACAGGTTTCAATT
>JBGTFX010000080.1:0-1887 GCA_041747055.1 Balneolaceae bacterium | reverse complement strand
GATTCCATTTCCGGTTCGCCTGAAGAGCACCCGGTAAACATCAACATAATCAGGCAGGTTATTCCAGGGATGATTTTGTATAAATTACTCATAATTCAAGGGTTTAAAAGTTTGTTGAAGCGTTGGGGGTAGTTTGTAATTTTAATTTAACAAATTCCCTTGTTTCACTCTCAGCTTAATCTCTTGAATACAAGTAAAACTCTCAACCGGATTACACTCAAGTGCAAGAAAACTGGCTTCATATCCAGGCTGAAGGCGTCCCAGCTTTCTATCGGGGAAAATCGTCTTTGCTGTATTTTCGCCCCACATCCTCAGCAGGTTGCTGTTGGAAAAGATATTCAGGTCATGGATAAAAAGTATTTCCTGTAGCGGGGTTTGCATATAGCCATCGGAACCCATTGCAAGAACTACTCCGGCTTGATCTAAGGTGAGAAGTTGATCTGCATAAAAATTCCAAACCTTGTTCTTAATGTTCTCATTTTCAAATTCCATATATCCCCTCAACGGTGTCGGAATAACGGTGACCCCGGCTTCAGCAGCACGTTTAGCATCTGCTTCGGTAATCTGGAATTTTTCAGTGTCGACATCAGGATTGTTTCTGTAGCCGTAGCCCGGCAAATGTGCGATAATATCCACGCCGATTTCCACCGCCAGACGGAAATCAACTGCCGTTTCCACATGCACAGCTATCCGGAGTCCCTCTTCTTTCGCCCGATCAACAATAGCTACAGCAACCTCCGGAGCAAGGCCCGGGTTTCCAGATCTCAACGTGTCGTTTAAGATCTCTTCACGGCGATCGGTATGCAGCAGGTAGATTTTCAGCAGATCGGGATTACTCTCAACAACCTGTGACCATTTGGTTTCTACATCTTCCACCGAATCAAAAAGCAGGTAAGCACGCCCTTCAGCCCTGCGGTCTGAAAAAAACTCTAACGGCCTCTCACCAAAATTGAAGCTTCCGCGAACCCAGTGCTCATAAACTATAATCGGGTGACCATACGGTGCTGTTAATCCCAAGTCTGCAAATGCCACATCAATGGTATTGCTACGCTCATAAAATGGAAGTACTTCGTCTTTGGTATGCACAAAGTTGGTCATCGACATGCCATAAAACACGCCATCATTTAATGAAAGTTGGTTTATGGTTTCGACAAGAGCTGGATTCTCGTAATGATGGCTATGTGCTTCGCCGAAGGGCGGGATAATATATCCTCGGTCAAGATTAATGGTAGTGTCAATCCTGGCCGGCCTTTTTTGAACGAAAATACCATCACTGCTGTAAAAAGTGGATTCAATAAAATTGTCTCCATCAAACCAAAACCCGTTTTCGTAGGTGATATTGTATGTATCGGGGTTGCTACAGGTTGATTGGATAAGAAAAGAAAACAGGAAAGGGATAACGGTAAATAGTTTCATGGACTTAAATTAAGTAGTTCGTTTATGTTCTGAAAGCCGCTGCTGAGTGCATTATCTTTATACACTGATAAAAAAATGAAAGGTTACACTTTTTAATCAAGTTATCGGCCCCTTTCCGATTTTAAGCTTTAAAAGAACCATGTCAAGTTCGTCTCAAATTCAAGTTTATATTTACAGTTCCAAAGTCGTCACAATTCAGAATAAAACTCCAATTACCATCAATCTGTGAATTAGAGAGCGTTAAAAACTTACAATACCAGGTAAAAGTAAAATGATTGTGATCATCTTAAATCTCAATTTGAGGTGTTGTTTTTACATGGATATCAAGAGTGCTTTTCACACCAGTAAAAAAGGATAGACGAACATGTATCGCGTTTTATAGATGATTTTTTTCCGGATTTATAACATTGAATTACATGACAGACGAGCAAATGTGTGTAAAAGTTTTAAACGGAGCGCATTTTATGATTA
>JBGTFX010000079.1:0-1537 GCA_041747055.1 Balneolaceae bacterium | reverse complement strand
TCGCTACAGCGTCATTGAGCAAATATGTACCAATCCCCTGGCCCTGAAATTTTTCATCAACGACAATATTTTTGATCTCCGTAGTTACACTGTCAACGTCATAAAGAACATAATATCCAATTATTTGACCATCGAGCTCAGCCTGGTATATAACCGAGTTCCAGATATATTTATCGATGCTGTTCTTTGAAGGATCAGCAATTAATAAAAGGTCGTACGGAATACCATCCTTTTGATTTAAAGATACTATATCAATTTTGCCTTTCAATTTTGGACTTTTGCAAAGAATTTCTCTGATGCTAAACTTCCGAACGAAATTCTATTATTTCTTTCGGAAGCGGAATCACCTCACTAGCCGGATAGCATTGCTGCTGTTCTGCTATCAATCGGTGAATGCTTTTTACAAGGACCTTTTTTCTTTTTCTTCTCTTCTTTCTATTGAATTGGTCTATGTAAAATTTTATCCCATCCGAATAAACCGTATTTCTTTCTCCGTCGGCAGCAGGAGCGCGTTTGTAAACAATTTCCCAGTACCGGAACGCTTTTTCATGGTCGCCCTCTTTCAGAAGATCCCTGTAAATTACATACGAATTCATCAAATTTTCTCTATCTGCTGAGCCTTGCCAGGGTTCACATTGAGCGTACATTTCCATGGAAGAAGATAGTCCTATTGCTATTAGTACTAACATTTGAATTGAATGCTTAATTTTCATTTTCATTAGTTTTATTTTATTGGCCGTAGTTTAATCTTGCACTCACTCGTTGAATACTTTTGTCAATTTATGTCCGGCATTGTCAAGTTTATAAACTTCCAATGGATTTTTAGTCACTAAAAATGTCAAGTAACTCTTTGGATTCCCCAGAGTTAATTGGTCTAAACTAAAGCAATCATATTCCTTTTTATTAACAACAATAATTCCATTATAACCAATTCTAAACGCAAGGCTGTCCCCTTTGTGGTACGTTGAAATCCGACTCTTTTCCTCCTTAACTACTTCCAAATTATCAATCACCTTACTTACATTTTCATTGAATAAGTATTGTCTATTCGTAAACTCATTCATTGAATCAATTGTCGTGCAGTAATAATTATTGTCAAAATCTCTAATGCAATCAGCGTTCATTACTTTAAGTCGGGTTTTTAAAACGCCATCTAACATTGGCCAATCAGTATCGGGATTGAGAAATATTAAGCTGTCTTTAATAATGTAATTACCTGAATGTTCTGAAAAGCTATAGTGTCCTTCAGTTATAAATTTAAAAGTTCCGTCATTTTCAAACTTATAAGTCCACTGCGTGTCCGCCCAAAATCCTTGGTATGTTTTGTCGAAATAAGTAAATCTATCGTCACATGAAATCATGCCGATTAAGAGTCCCCAGATAATAAGTTTACTTTTATTCACGTCTTTGACCAGATTAAAATCAATTCAATATTTTCTCTATACTTATTGGAAATATAAATTTATAAAACGCGCTATATTCTTCTCCACCTGCTGCTGCGACTGCATCATTTAAAACAGTGAGTGGATTTGCTATC
>JBGTFX010000078.1:0-3598 GCA_041747055.1 Balneolaceae bacterium | reverse complement strand
CGAGGAGACAGCTCTGTATTACATATGATTGAAGCCAGACGTTGGTTATTTTCATTTTTCGAAGATGATATTAAAATTGGTGGCCATGTTTTTACTGATACCGGCCGGGTTTTTTCTGAATTCGATTCTACAGCTTTGTTTGATAATCTTAAAAACACATGGGGATTTGGTGTTACCATGACTGTTCTTAGCCCGGATTTGATTATACGAGGAGAACTTGGTTTTTCGGAGGAGGATCACCGAATTTATGCCGGTCTTGGTTATGCTTTTTGAATAGCTATACATGAATCCACTCAAATTAATTAACACTAGAAAAAAGTTTTATGAGTAAAGAAACCGTATTAATTACGGCATCTTCCAGTTTATGTGCTCCAATGCTTTATGAATTTCAAGAAAAGAATGACATTTTTGCTCACTTTCCGCTTGAAGAGTTTACATATGATGTAGAAAAAGAAGAGAGCAACTTCATTAAATCAAACAAGGACGAATTTTCATTTGTACTCTATGGAAATTTAAGAAACGCTCAATACTTTGTTGAATGGATGAGCCAAAATAATGTTTTAGAACCGTTCAAAAATGCCGTTCATCTTGCACTTGATAAACCTACAGCTGAGTTCTTAGAAGAGCAGTCAATTCCCGCAATTATGCCTCGCGAAAAAGCCAAGCCCATTGATCTATTGGAATTTATGCTCCGTATTTCCCGCGATGGTAAAAGTTTATATCCATGTTCTGATCAAAAAGCAGAAGAGATGCCGGGTCTTTTACAGGAGCTGGAAATGGATGTGGCAGAATTTTCCGTTTGCAAAGAGAAATCTCTGGATTCGACTCGGCTTGATGAATTTCGTAAAGAAGTTGCAAATCGTAGTATCTCGACAATTCTTTTTCATAACCGATCATCAGTAACCAGAATCAGAACGGCCTTTCCGGAAATGGATTTACACTCGAAAAAGATTATTTCAGGGAGTCCCGGTGTCACAAAAAGCCTGATTGATTTGGGTATTGAGCCCAATTATGAAGCGGAAGGAACCTGGTATTCTATAGGGGAATTGATTGAAGAAAATTTTTTGTAGTTAACCGCCATAACGCCCGGCTTTAAGGGCAATTCATGAATTGCCCTTACAGGCTATCACTTCAACTCCACCATCGTACAACCGGGACCACCATGTTCCCAGGGAGCAATGTCGAAGTTCTTCACTTCCGATCGGGTTTCGAGGTGTTCGTGGACCAGTTTCTTTAGAATTCCTTCCCCTTTACCGTGGACGATTTCAACCTGTTGAAGCCCGCGCGAAACAGCTTTGTCGAGGTAGTGCATGAGCTCTTTCACGGCATCATCGCCGCGAAACCCTCGAATATCGAGTTTTGGCTTTACGGTCATATCCAGATTTTCGGACCCGCCATACGTACGGTTAATTGCTTTCTTCTTGTTCTTTTTCGGTGGTTCTGCAAGTTGAATTTTATTCAGTTTTGATTTGATCTTCATTCCATTCACTAAAATAGTGACTTGTTTGCCGGATATATGAACCACCTCTCCTGATGTTCCGCCATCACCCACCGTCACAAAATCTCCAACCTTTGGTTTTTCTGATTTTGAAGTCGGCTCCATCTTAATATCGAGATCTGCTTTTCCTCGATGAATGGATTTCTTTGTCTCAAGAATTTCCCGTCTTGCTTCACGAATCATTTCACGATCGTCTTCACCGGCACTGGAAATCTTTTCTACTGCTTCTTCAATTCGCTGATTGGCCGTCTGCATAATTCTTTCTGCTTCGCGATAGGCATCAGCCAGAGTCTTCTTCGTTTTTCGATCAATATCTTCATTCTTATTTCGAAGCTTTTTCTCCTCTTCTTCGGCTTTCGCTTTAAGAACTGAAAGATCCCGCTCCATAGACTCTGTATCCTGAATTTTCTTTTCCAGGTTTAACAAGAGCTCCCCCATTTTGTCACGCTGTTCACCCAATAATTTTCTTGCCCGATCCATCACCACCAGGGGGATATCCATTCTGTCGGCTATTTCAAAAGCGTAACTGCTTCCCGGCACACCTTTTCTGAAACGATAGGTGGGAGAGAGGTTTTTCTGATCAAACTCCATGGCACCATTTACTACATTTGGGTGTTCATGAGCAAAAACTTTCAATGAGCCGTGATGAGTGGTTACAATTACACGTGCATCGACTTCGATCAGCCGTTCTATAAATGATTGAAAAAGGGCTCCTCCTTCTTCAGGATCTGTCCCCGTTCCGGCTTCATCAATCAAAACAAGCGCCCCGGGTTTGATTTTATCGAGAGTTTGTTTCATCCATTGTAATCGTGAAGAAAAAGTACTCAAATCATTTTCGATGGACTGATCATCCCCCACATCAACAAATAGCCCGGAGATAATTGGCAAAGTTGAATCATCCAGCACGGGGATTGGGTAGCCTGATTGAAGCATCAAACTGAGAAGCCCAACCGTTTTCATGGCTACGGATTTACCCCCGGCATTGGGCCCGGTTATTACCAGTGCCATTTCTTTTCTATCAAGTGATAGATTTAGCGGCACAACCTCATCCGACTCATTTTCTGCACGCGACTTTAAAATCAGGTTGGGATTTTTTGCACTGATAAGATCCAAAATTCCTTCATCAGAATATTGAGGAATGGCACCACCGAAATCCAGCCCAAGTTTTACCCGGCAGTGAAGAGCATCTAAAATACCAATGATCTTACAGTTATTTCGAAGAGGCTCGGAGTGATTTCGGACAATGGTGGTCAACTCGCGAATTATTCGGTCTATTTCCCGTTTCTCTTCAGCTTCGAGCTCACGAATATCGTTGTTGATCTGAAGTGCCTGAACCGGTTCAACATAAATGGTTTGTCCGGTAGCGGAAACGTCATGAATAAATCCATCCACCTTGCGTTTAAATTCGGCCTGAATTGGGATTACCATCCGTCCATTTCTGATGGTTGGCCCTTCATCGGAGGTCATACCATCACGCCGGGCACTTTTCATAATACTGTTGATGGTACTTCTGAGCTTTCCTCTTTTACGATTTATTTTTCCGCGGATGGATCTCAACTCCTGGCTGGCATCATCACGCAGAGTACCGTTTTCTGTAACTACACGTTCAATCTCTTTCTCGAGTGAATTCAGCTTTACAATTTTATTGACATATCCCAGTATAGTTTCGTAGCCTGTTTCAGTCCGCTCGAAATACTGGATGATTAGTCGTGCAAGGCGTGCATTTTCAAGCACAGTTGGGAAATATTGCAGGGGCAGGGTACTTCCTTCTACTTTAGATTCTCGCAACAGCGGACGAATATCTTCCACCAACGAAAGCGGATGGGTATCCTCAATCTGCAGAATATGGATCCACTCTTTGGCCAGATCAAGAATATGGTCCAGTTCTTTTGGATTCGCAGTTGCCCTGTGACTTTCAATCACCTCTTTCCCATAAATGGTAAAAGCTTGTTTCAGGGTTTCCTGTTTTACCAGGTTAAAACCAATCTTTTCTAACAGCGATTCGGGATGATATATTATAGTTGATTTCATTGTTGAAAGGTCGTGATTCTTTCACTCAATTCGTAGAGAAGTGTATTACCAATATTTGAATGATTACAT
>JBGTFX010000077.1:0-4377 GCA_041747055.1 Balneolaceae bacterium | reverse complement strand
TTCAGCTACCATTATGATTGATAAAAAGCCGCAAAAGAGATTCATTAACGTGAAAAAACTGGGTATTACAACCCTTGGAATGGGTTTACGGCGTTTTTTTTCCCGTCTTCTTCGAAAGCGAAACTTCTGCACCGGATATTTCATATTCATTTAATTTCACCAATAATCGTCTCGCCTGCAACAGTGTTTTGACCCTTTTCAACCTTTAATTCTACATTAGCAGGAAGCAGAAGGTCCATTCGAGAACCAAACTTCATAATCCCAAACCTCTCTCCTGCTTTTAAATTTTCTCCTTCCTCTACGTGATAAACAATTCTGCGAGCTAAAAAACCGGTGATCTGCTTAAACATCATTTTCATTCCTGATGAATGTTTTACCCCAAAATGTGCCCTTTCATTTTGTTCTGAAGCGTGATCTTCCCATGCCATTAAATACTTCCCGGGATAATATTTTAAGTACTCTAATTTCCCACTAAGTGGATTCCGGTTTACATGAACGTTTAATGGCGAAAGGAAAATACTGATCTGAGTCGCTTTTCCCTTCATATATTCTGGTTCTTCAACTTCTTGTATGAGCACTATTTTACCGTCTGCCGGTGAAATAATTAAGCTATCATCTTCCGGAGAAGTACGCTCAGGATCTCGAAAAAAATAGAGTACCAAAAAACAGAGTGCAGCAAGCGTAGCATAAATTATATAAGAGATCCATACTGGGAGAAATGAAGCTCCGTATGCGACAAGAATTGAGAAAATAAAGACAACAGCAATTGTAGCGTATCCTTCTTTGTTCAGCATGTACTATCCACCAAAAGTTCTAAGTATGTCATTGAAGGTTACAAGGATAATCAATCCTATCAAAAATACAAATCCAAGTTGTTGCAGACCCATGCGTACTTTTTCGGATGGTTCGCGTCTTGTTATTCCTTCGTATAATAAAAACATGAAGTGTCCACCATCCAGAGCAGGAATTGGCAGCATATTCATAATAGCGAGTGTTACACTAATAAAAGCTGTGATTGTCCAAAATCCAAACCACCCCCTGTTTTCGGTAGCTTCCCTAGTAACCGAAGCAATGGCAACCGGCCCTCCAAGGTTTTGGCGAACGGAAATATCACCGGAAAACATCTTTCCGAGTCCCTGAATAATGCCGAAAAATGTTTCTTCCGTTTCAGTAAAGCCTTTTCCGATTGATTGTGCAAAGTTATAATCAATGGTTTGCACATCAAAATATTCGAACGGATTAGGTGCACCTATCCCAATTTGATTTGTCTCCGCATCCGGGGCAACAGAAACTTCTAGACTTTCACCATCTCTTAAAATTCCTAGAGTGAGTTCACCGTCTGCACTCACAATTTTTTGTACAAGTTGCCCCCAATACGCGATATTTTCACCATCTACAGAAACTATATGATCACCGCTTTGTAAACCTGCTTGCTCTGCAGGACTATTCTCCGCGACAAAATCAATTCTGCTTGGTAGTGCATTTGCCGGAGTTATAAAGTCTTCTGTACCTAAACGGTCCAAAAAGTTAAGGGGGGTTGAGACATTCATCACTTCACCATTTCGCTCAACCATAAAAGTTAAGTCACGTCCGGTAATGGATGATGGTGAAAATATTTGATCCCAATACTCTACTTTCCTGCCGTTGATTCCAATCACTCGGTCTCCGGTTTGAAACCCGATCTCTTCGGCAAGAGACTCTTCAGCTACATATATTTCATTAACCGCCTCAATGGGAATGACAGTATCACCATAACTGAATGCTATTCCCGCATAAATAACGACTGCAAGAATAGCATTGAAAATTACACCGGCAGTTATCACAATCATACGCTGCCAAACCGGCTTACTTCTAAATTCATCCGGTTGAGGTTCTTTGTCCATGAAATCATCATCCATGGATTCATCAATCATCCCGGCTATTTTAACATATCCACCCAGCGGCGTGGCTCCAATTACATACTCGGTGTCCCCTTTTTTAAACCCGAAAATATTGGGAGGGAATCCGATTGAGAAACGATCAACCCGCATTTTAAAAAACTTAGCGGCTAAAAAGTGACCCAGTTCGTGAATGGTGACTAGTATAAATATGGCTGCGATAAAAATCGCAATAGTTGTTGAAATGCTTAAAATCCAATCCATTAGTTACTGTAAAAGTGAGTTCGCAAATATTCGTGTTTCTTTATCAACATCAAATAAAAGATCTGGTGTTAATTTGCCTGTCTGTTCAATACGTTCCAGTGAGGTCTCAATGATTTCAGGAATCTGAATATAACTAATTTCCTTGTTTAAAAATCGAGCCACGGCAATCTCATTTGCTGCATTTAAAACTGTTGGTGATATGCCTCCTTTTTTAACGCTTTCAGTTGCAAGATTAATACATGGAAACCTTTGATGGTCAACAGGTTCAAATGTTAGAGTTAAATCTTTTCTAAAGTCTAAAACCCCGTTATTGTAATCTACTCTTTCGGGGTATGTCAATGCATATAATATTGGAACTTTCATATCCGGCGGACCCATTTGTGCTTTAGAGGATCCATCCACAAATTCTATAATTGAATGGATAATACTTTGCGGATGAACAACGGGTTCGATTCGATCAACATCCACTTCAAAAAGCCAATGTGCTTCAATAATTTCGAGTCCTTTATTCATCATTGTTGAAGAGTCTATGGTAATTTTACTGCCCATATCCCAATTGGGGTGGTTTAGGGCGTCCTTAACGGTTATACCCCGCATTTTCTTATAGCTCCAGTCCCTGAAAGGGCCCCCACTTGCAGTAATAATAATCTTTTGAATAGTATTTTGATCTTCTCCAATAATACATTGAAGCATTGCTGAATGCTCTGAATCGACCGGTACCAGGTTATCTTTAAATGTGGGTAATGACGTTAATATCTCACCTCCAACAACAAGTGATTCTTTATTTGCAAGAGCCACTTTTTTGTTTTTCTTTAAGGCTTCATAAGTAGACCTGAACCCGGCAAACCCAACCAAACTATTGAGGATTATATCAGCATCATCGGAGGTAGCCAAATCAATTAAAGAATCTGTACCGTAAAGTATATTTTTTGGCTTGTGTGTGAGAGCCTCTTCAAATTCTTTTCGAAAAGTTGAGTCCACTAATACTACATAATCCGGACGAAATTGATTAGTCTGTTCAGCTAATAGTTTCCAGTTGCTGTTTCCCGTTAATCCAATAATAGAAAAAAATTCAGGCTGATTTTTGATGATATCTAAAGTCTGAGTGCCAATTGAACCGGTGGATCCTAAAATTGCTACTCTTTTGTGTCTCAGTGAGCTTTCTTCTTTATTCATGTTCATCCTAAAAAATAGAAAATTTCAGTAAAAGTATGGCTTTGTAATCTCGATTGCCTGTTCATACATAATGGCATGCGCAGCAGCGGTTTGCTCTACAGATGGTGCATACCCGCCGGAAAGTAAAAGCGTAATGGGTATCTCTTGTTGCGTTACCTTTTCAATTACCAGTCGCTCTCTCTCCAAAAGTCCGTTAAGTGTAAGTGATAATCTTCCAAAATGATCCGTTTGTAATGGATCAATTCCGGCCAAATAAAACACTAGATCGGGCTTGAAAGTTTCAAATGCGGAATCCAAAGAACCAGATAACTCTTGAAGATATAGCCCAATCCTATATCCATTGTAGATGGAGATTTATTGAACGGATAGTTCTTCTCTCCGTGAATTGAAAAGGTGAATACATCAGGTTCATCTTTAAAAATCTCTGCATTTCCATTACCCTGATGTACATCACAATCGATGATCATCACCTTATTTACCCACTTTGCCTGACGCAAAACCTTAATTGCTACTGCAACATCATTAAAAACACAAAATCCTTCACCCCGGTCAGGCATGGCGTGATGAGTCCCTCCTGCTAAATTCCCGGCCACTCCATCCTGAAGTGCCATAAGACCGGCGTTAATGGTTCCCTGAACTGCCAATCTTGATCGAATAGCGAGAGTCTTACTCCATGGCAGTCCCATACGTCTGATTTCTTTTCGGGCTAAATGTCCATCCCAAACGGCATTTGCATATCGAGGAGTATGAACGGAGCATAAATTACCAAAATCGACTAAACCTGGTTCAATAATTTGTGAGGGGCGAAATATCTCTTTATCCAAAAGATACCGGTGTAGGGCCTTAAATTTTCCCATTGGAAAAATATGTCCTTCCGGTAATGGAGCTAAATAACCCGGCGAATAACTTACGCGCACTTGGTTTTGATTTTTTTATTGTTTCATTCTGATGAATCCCAACATTCTTCCTGCCCTGTCGCGTTCTCTTCTGTAAGAATAATAGCTTTCCTCACTTAAAGTACAACCAGCATCTATATTGATATTAACCTGTTGCAAACCAA
>JBGTFX010000076.1:0-5043 GCA_041747055.1 Balneolaceae bacterium | reverse complement strand
TCAATCTCTTTGCCAAAACGCTTTTTAATCAAACCGACAGGTACTCTTCCGGGGCGGAAACCGGGCATCTGTATCTCTTTTTGATATTTTTTGAAAGCCTGGTCAAACTTGGAAGCTAAATCTTCCCGGCTGGCTTTTACTGTTATCTCTTTATCTACGGATGTTAAATCTTGAACAGATATGTCCACTTGCTTTTGCTTTTGTTGATTGGATAAATAATAAGGCTGGGTAATAAGTACGAGAGGGGGGACTCGAACCCCCACACTGTTTAGAGTACTAGATCCTAAATCTAGCGCGTCTACCAATTCCGCCACTCTCGCAGTAATGGCTGATTGCAATTGCAATCAGAGCCTGATAAATTACGGATTTTAGCGTCACCCTTCAACTGTCTATTGCAACTTTTTTTGCCCTGCAAAATGACGATTGTTTCGCTCTTTTTGTAGTTTTAAAATAAGTGAGGTTGTCCAAAAAGGGTATGCTAGTAGGATATTCAACATCAATTGCGTCATGCCGGACCCCGATCCGGCATCTCCTGCCTGTTTAAAGATATGAGATCCCGCATCAAGTACGGGATGACACCCTTTTTGGACAGCCTCGGAAGGGGGATGTTTATCAGAACGCGGAAAAGTGCGATGGACACCCCTCTAAATTTCACTACGTGTTGTTCGCTCCGCTCGGTGCGCTTACGCGTTCAAAAAATGAGCCCCTTTTAGGGGAGACTTCTTTTTTAGTTATTAAAACATCAAATTTATTATCAAGAATTATGAACACTAAACGGAGACTTATTTACATCACCACGAAAGACAGAGACGAAGCTGTATTCATTGGTGGAGAGTTGGTTAAACAAAAGCTGGCAGCCTGTGCAAATATTATAGACGGCATGGAGTCCATTTATTGGTGGCAGGGAAAAATTGAATCCGATAAAGAGTGTATCTTAATTGTTAAGACGACTCAGGGCAAGGTGCAGCAAATAACGGATCTCGTAAAAGAGCTTCACAGTTATGATGTCCCCTGCGTAATTTCCATAAATCTGGAAGATGATGAAGGAAATCCCGAATACCTGCAATGGCTGAGTGATTCTGTTAACTAAACGACTTTTTTTGAATATAATTTATCTATATAGATGAGCTTATCTGTAGAACGAACAAAGTACATAATAACAGCAACTGTCAATCGTCCCGAAGCGAGGAATGCCGTCAATTTTGATTTGATGGAAGGTCTTGAAAACTTGTTGGATAATTTGGAAGCTGATAAAAAAAATCGACTATTTGTACTCACCGGTTCGGGTGACAGCTTTATATCCGGTGGAGATTTACGGGAATTTCATCAACTGAAAAAAGCTGATGAAGCCAAAAAAATGACCTCACGGATGATTGATATTTTGGACAGAATAGAAAAACTCCCGTGCTGGACCCTGGCGGCCGTAAATGGCTATGCCTATGGTGGCGGTTGGGAAACTCTTTTGGCATTCGATTTTAGAGTGGCGAAACAATCCGCAAAAATTGGATTTACGCAAGGAAAATTCTATCTGCCTCCTGGTTGGGGTGGCATTTCGCGACTAACAAAAACCGTGGGGAGAGATGCAGCTCTCTACTGGCTCGCATCACAAAAAGTAATTGGGTCTGATGAAGCACTTCAATCCGGCCTGATCCAGGACGTATTTGGGGATGAAACCTATCAAAAAGAAGTGGATGCACTTTCAGAAAAACTAGTATTAAATGACCGGACTTTTATTGAGTATCTGAAAAGCAGTCAATCACATAACGGCATCACAGATGAAATTGAACCCTTCAGCGAATTCTGGGAAAGTAACGAGCATTTAAGGCGGGTTGATGAGTTTCTGAACCGTAAATAATCAGACTAAAAAAGAATTCAAAATAAATCGCACTTCTTCGAAACGAATTTGATTTCTCATTAGTTGTTTGAATGAAAATAGTTTCACATTAAACAATAAAATTTAAATACCATGAGTGTAGAAGAAAAAATTAAAGACGTATATAAGCATATTCAAAACGGAACAGCATTAGATGCATTCGAAAAGTACTATGCAGAAGATGTAGTAATGGTGCTTGAAGACGGAACAGAAATTGAAGGAAAAGACACCAACAGAGAACGAGAAAACGAATTCTTTGGCAGCGTAGAATCTTTTAACGGAATGGGAATTACGGCTGTAACTTCAAACGAAGAAAAAGGCTCAACAGCCGTAGAGCATTGGATGGATGTAACGTTTAAAGGTGCTGATGGCCCAACAAAAATAGAACAGATTGCCACCCAAAAATGGGAAAACGGTAAAATTGTAAGAGAGCGTTTTTACGGAACCCAACAAGGATAATGCCTCTTGTTTTCAGTGATAAAGCCCTTCATAAATGGAAGGGCTTTTTTTTTAAATCAGATCCATATAAAGTTCAGTTAGAACTAGCGTCATATTGAGCGCCGGTGTTTTTCCCTGAGAATGCAGTCGAAATATGATTTAGGTACAAAGATTAAACCCACTCTTTAGGATTCTTTAGCACATCAACCAATTCCGCTTCTTTGGTTCCTTCTCTTGGATGATGATCGTAATCCCAGCGAACCCTCGGCGGCAAACTCATCAATATGGATTCAATTCGTCCATTGGTTTTTAAACCGAAAAGCGTACCCCGGTCGTGAACCAGGTTAAATTCTACATATCGTCCACGTCGAATTTCCTGCCAGTATCGATGTTCCGGCGTGTATGACTCAGTTTTTCGCTTTTCTGCTATGGGCTTATAGCTTTTAACAAATGAACTGCCTACATCCGTAGTGAATTGATACCAATCTTCCAGCGAGCGCTCATCATTTTCACGTTTATAATCAAAAAAGAGCCCGCCTACTCCCCGTGATTCTTCACGATGAGAATTATAAAAGTATTCATCACACTCTTTTTTAAACTCAGGATAAAATTCAGGGTGATGTTTATCACAAGCGGCTTTTAACGTTTGATGAAAATGTTGGGCGTCCTCTTCAAACAGGTAATAAGGAGTTAAATCAGCGCCTCCGCCAAACCATCCATCTACACGGTTCTCCATCTTTTCATCTTCATAAAGTTCAAAGTACCGGAAGTTGGCGTGAACGGTTGGCACCATTGGATTTTCGGGATGCAAAACCAGCGACAGCCCACCGGCCCAAAACCAGCCCTGATCTACATTGAAATGTTTTTGAATCGGCTCAGGCAGTTCACCCCATACACGTGATATATTCACTCCACCTTTTTCAAAAACGCCACCCTTTTCTATAACACGGGTTCGTCCGCCACCGCCGCCTTCACGTTCCCAGTTATCTTCCTTAAATACAGCTTTTCCATCTACTTTTTCGAGCTCTGAACAGATTTCATCCTGCAGGTTATCAATGTATACAGAGAATTTTTCTTTGATTGATGGCATTGGAAAACAATAATTTTGGAGTTTAAATAACCCTTTAATGTGAGAGGCATAAGTGCGCTTAGCTTCGAAAAATCCGGGAACGGATGACCGAAAAGTTAGAAACGTATTTTGTCCCCTTCAAAGTAGTGGTTGAAACTGATAGCTTTTGGGCCTCCTAATTTTTCAGGAATCCTTTAGCCACCAGTAATTCTGCATTTAAGATAGCTCCACCTGCTGCTCCGCGAACTGTATTATGAGCCATAGCTATAAATGCTAAATCCAAAACGTTGGAAGTTCGAATTCGTCCCACGGCAGTTCGCATTCCCCGTTCGCTGTCGGCATGTAACCTCGGCTGAGGATACCGCTCATCATCATGATAAAAAATTGGAAAGTCGGGAGCGGATGGCAGATCGTATTTTGCAATCGGGCTTTTCCACTCCTTTACTGCACGTATCGCGTCTTCGGCAGACGATGGTTTTTTATTTAAGCCAACAGTTACAGAAAGAAGGTGCCCATTTATGGTTGGAACTCGTGTTGCTGTTGCCTGAATCGGGATTTCAGCATGGGTTAGTTTACCTTCCTTCAGTGTGCCAAATACTTTCAGCGGTTCGGCATGAATTTTCGGCTCTTCGCCACTAATCAGTGGAACTACATTTCCCAAGATATCCAAACTTGGCACTCCCGGATAACCCGCCCCCGATACGGCTTGCATAGATGTTACAATAACACTTTTGACTCCAAATTCGTCATGAAGTGGTTTCAGTGACATGGTTAAAGGAACCGCTACACAATTCGGGTTGGTAACAATCCAACCGCTGCCATCTTTGGTAAATGTTTGCTGATGAATCAAATCCGTATGATCAGGGTTTACTTCGGGTACAAGAAGTGGTACAGTCGGATCTGTCCTGAAATTTCGAGCATTGCTTATTACAGGAATTCCTGCATTGGCAAACTCCAGCTCAATGTCACCGGCTACGGATGCATCCATTCCGGAAAACACAAAATCAACCCCGTCAAACTCTTTAGCTGTGCAATTCTTTACTATAATTTGCTGAACCGATACGGGCATTTCAGTTGCCTCAATCCAGTTTGCAGCCTCTATGTAGGGTTTACCTGCAGATCGTTCTGATGCCCCCAAAGAATGGATAGTAAACCATGGATGATCCTGAAGAAGACGTATAAATTTTTGTCCTACAGCACCGGTTGCGCCAAGAACTCCTACGTTAAAATTCGGCATTTTTGCTTCGTAATTAATTGGTTAAAAAAATTTATTAGCCGGATATACTTTTTAAGAAAATATCCGCAGGGCTGAAAATAACAAATCATTCAGACAAACGGTTCATCTAAGGATAGATTTTTCCTATCTTTGTCCCCAATCAAGAAACGTTTCATTCATCTTTACAATAACGACTAACAAATTAATCATGTCAGCCAAAAATTTAGACAGCCTCGACAAAATTGTATCACTTTCCAAAGCCCGCGGATATATTTTTCAATCCTCAGAAATTTATGGAGGTTTGGCTGCCGTATACGATTATGGTCCGCTTGGAGTAGAGCTGAAACGAAATATTCGTGACCTTTGGTGGAAATCCATGACGCAGGTTCACGATAATATTGTTGGGATTGATCTGGTACTGGCCGTTCACCATTTCTCTGGTTGCGG
>JBGTFX010000075.1:0-3045 GCA_041747055.1 Balneolaceae bacterium | reverse complement strand
AGTGAAACGAGCGCAACCCTGGGTATATGGATAGGCCATTAATATTCCCCGAGGCTGTAGGTTTGTTGGGGTTTATGGGTAGATTCGAAGGGGTAATTTCATCAATCCATTAATGGCAGGAATTCGTTGATTCAATGCCCGGTAGAAACCCATCGGAATTTATGTAATATCTTTAGTTGATTTAAATGCCGATGGTATTTAATTGATCTTTCTCATTATACATAGCTTCGGGATACGTTCATCACTCTATGGTTTAAAATCAATCAGGCATTATAAGTGCGAGAATAAAATAGAGGAGAACCATCGTTCCGAAGGATGAAAAGACGAGAATGAGAAAAATGATTCTAACCAAGGTAGAATCCCAACCCAGATATTCTGCGATACCGCCGCAAACCCCTGCCAACATCTTATCAATCCGCGATTTTTTGAGCTTTGCTGCCATGTCAATATCCTTTTTTATAGTATGAATCTTTAAACCCGCATTTTCACATACGGAGTTCGTTGACGAGAGTTTCAAATAAGTTACAAAAAAGAATATTTATTTTAAGATTAAATGGAAAAGATGCTTAATAGGTTCATAAAGAGCTTTTTAAAATAAAAAAAGGCGAAACCCTGATTAGGATTTCGCCCGGTTCCGTAAAGCTATGGCTCAGCTTTCGGTTTGAAAGATCACATTAACCATCATTATTATTTTCTGTGTCAGGTAAACGAAACACAACAGGAAGTGAATATTGAACTCTGACCGGTTGTCCTCGCTGATAGCCCGGCTTAAACTTTGCTTTTTTTACAGCCTCAAGAGCAGCTTCATCTGCTCCACCGCCAATTCCTCGAATGACTCTTGGATTATCAACAGTCCCATCTTCATCTACAACAAACTGAATATACACTCTGCCTTCAATTCCGGCTCTTCGAGCCATTTCCGGGTACGTTATATCACTTTGGATGGAGGCCAAACCGCCAATGAGTTCAGGCATCTCTTCTACTACTACGAAGTGATCTTCATTATCGACTTCCATGCCGGGTTCAGGTGGAGTTGGGGGAGGTGCAATTTTTTCCATTCCAAGAGCAGTAAGGGCAGTATTAAAGGAAGTAATACCTTGCTTTGTACGCACAATGATAATTCCTTCTGATGCTCGATGCCCATATTCTTCAACGGCCTTTTCACCCTTTAAAACAGTGATGGATTCAATATGCTCAGGTTTTAATTGGTTAAGATTTTCAAGTGCTTCACTATGTCGATCAGCTTGTTTATCATCTCCCATGTAAATCAGAATTTGTTGATAATCCCTTTCTCCGGAAGCATCAAAATCAGTCATTAGATCCAGTTCTTCTTCATCAAACACATTATGTGTCTGCATATCGGTGCAGGCCATAGCAAGGGCAGTGGATAAAAGTATTACACTTAATATTGCCAGACTCGACCTTGTCGGAATCGGTTTTTTGGTATCGTTTTGAGTAATCATTGTGATCCTCTTTTTTAGGTTTGTTGATTCCTGAGCCATATTTACAGAAAGTTCTTTGTTCAAATTGGGCATCGGCAGCAGTTCGAACAACAATGATGCGTACTCTTTTTTAGAAACAAGCGGTTCAGAAAGAACCAACCGATCACACCGTATTTCGCGGTACTCCGTTAACTCGCGCTTTAGTTTATGAATCAGTGGATGAAACCAAAAAAGCGCAGAGGAAATGGACACAAACAGATGAGTTAAAAAATCTCTTTCGCGAATGTGGGTTAGTTCGTGGCGTATTGCCAACATAAGTTTCTCGGGTTGATCTGAAAGATAGGAGGGGACCAGAATCACCGGATTACGATACCCAAAGGTGACCGGTACAATTTTTTCAGACACAAATGCGATTTTAACAGATTGATCTTTGGGAAGATTGAGTTGATCAGCCTGTTGAAGATCATTCAAGGGAGTAAAGGTATATCGTTTTTTTAGTTGCTGAAGGGTAAACCACTGACTTGCCAATTGAAATAAATAAATGAGCATTCCGGTGAAATATATAAAACAAGCAGTAAGTAGACTCCAATGAAGCAGAGATAGAGATAAAGATGCTGACTCTTGTTGACTTGTTACGCCAATATCCAGCGGTGCCATAACAGTAACAAAAACAAGACTTCCTTCTGCTGATCCCATAAATGTGGTTTGAATCCATTGCAATATCCCTAGCATTAGAAGTCCCGCCGGTAGGGCAAATATCAACCCTAGTCGAGTGTGGTAGTGATATTGCGGGTGGACTCTGTCACTTTGACGAACAATCAGCCAAACCGCTGATCCGATGATTGTCCATATTAAAACCGGGAACCAGGCAAAGTGAAAAATTGACTCGGCCGCGTCCATTATTGTGAATAGTAAGCTCTCCATAACTTAGTCCTCCATGTTATCGATCATTTTTTTGATCTCTTTTCTCTCTTCATCTGTTAATTTTTCGTTTTGTACCAGCGCCTGAACCAGGTCCTTTGGTGAGCCGTGAAATACCTTGTCAATCAGTCGATCAACTAGATTATAGCGGACGTCTTCGGGTTGAATGGCAGCACTGTAGATATAGCTCAACCCCTCTTTTCGATATTTAAGGTATTTTTTATCGGCAAGATTTTTCATGACCGTCATTACAGTCGTATAAGCAACCTTCCTGTTTTCGAGGATTTTTTCCCGTACTTCTGCTACTGATGCTTCGCCAAGTTCCCATACATGATGGAGCACTTCCATTTCAGTTTCGCCAAGAGGAGTGAGTGATTTTTTCATAGGTATCAAAATTTATTAGGTGTTTAGTACTAAGTAATTAGTAATTAGGGTAAAAGTCAAGAAGTTTTTTATTTAAATCGGAAGTACTCGTCTCCGAGATCTAGTTGATGAGATTTATAACTGAGTTCCACATTTATACATTGAGCACACCCCTGTGTCCCCTCTCAAGAGGCTGTGAGAAAATGCCATTTCAATAGGGTTTGTCATTTTTCGATAATTATTTTTATGTATACGTTTTGCCCGAATATCATCCGGGGTGAAGTGACCGGGTTGGATCCCAGCTAATCACTTCTTCCAT
>JBGTFX010000074.1:0-6457 GCA_041747055.1 Balneolaceae bacterium | reverse complement strand
TGACGGCCGTTCCGAGCGAAGCGATTCCCACGGAGTGAAATCGTTTGAAGACCAACTACCTAAATGGCACAATGATCTCCGAAACGACTGGCACAACATCCTCCGAAATGGGTGGCACAATGATCTCCGAAATAGCCATTCACTGCTTGATTGGTGACTATTAGTCGAAGACCTATAGGGTCTATCCCGTGGTCGGTCACGCGGTCTGTCACGTTCTCCGTATTCACTAAGCAGGAAGCCGTCTATCAGTCCAAATCCGAATCCGGCCCAGGCTCCGATACCTCCTCCATACCGGAGACCATCAACGATTTCATCCTGTCGTAGCAATGCAACTGACATTCCAACAACAGCTCCGGTTGCGGCTCCTAAAAAGGTATCCATCATGATGATTGCACCCGTGTGCCTGGTCCTGCGAAATGCCCCATATAAATATTCTGCTTCTCTGCTGGTATCATAGACACCAATGGCCAAACCGGCCAATGTTCCAATACCTACTCCATATCGCAGGGGTTGAGTATCGTCATCATTGTTCAACGCCATTTGGGCTCCTCCAAGCATGGCTCCGGTTGCTGCTCCTGAAAACGTATTACCGGCAACGATTCTCAATGCCTGGGCTTCAGTCTGTGGCGGGTTCCATGTCAGACTTACAAACATAGTTCCGACAATTAATACAGTGAATTTTGTCAGTAGATTTGATAGAATTCGTCTCATGATCTTGCTGCTTTTTTATTGATCTTGATTTTTTTTCTCTCTGTAATTGATATCTCTCTGAGGGAAGAATTGTTCCCGGTTGACCCATCTCGGGCAGGCTGCCCGAGGTACTTTTCGAATCACTCATTTTATATGTAATTTATTACTCATACTTCATTGATCGTTACCGGATTGTTTACTTTTTCCTAAATCAAAGTAGAAACCATGAGTCAGAACCTATTAAACAGAATTACCAGAAAGCCGGATATTAGTCACGGAAAACCAACTATTAGGGGATTACGTTATCCGGTTGACACAATGCTGGATTTACTGGCATCGGGCATGAGTATTGATGAAATACTGGCTGATTACCCGGACTTGGAAAGAGTGGATCTATTGGCCTGCCTTGAATATGCTGTCTCATAAAATGAAATTATAGCTATAACTTATTTAGAATAATAGATGGGCCTCTGATTCGTGGAGGCGAACAGCTATCGCGGTGCGACTGAGACCGCTTTTACTTAATCGTTCCGGCCGCAAGCCAGGATCTACTCTTTAGAGTAACGGTGATCATTGAGTTTTCATCAACTTTTGAGCAGCTAGACCTTCGATTAAGTAGTCGAAGGAGGTCACCGCGATACAGCCGGAGCAAATCAGCAGCCTTGATTTTTTGGTTCGTTTTTTATCAAGAAAAAATGAACAGGGAAAGAAAAATTCATGAAACTAACTCCTCGTATCTATTAAAAAATCTACTCCAAGAATTCAGAAGAGATGGAGCGGACGACTTCCACTTCATTAGCGATCTCTTCGGTACTAGGCACAGTTTCAGATTTGGATCGAATACCTTCCTCAATATATGTAAGATTACGATTTGCGCGGTTTATCCAGCTCGGGCAGGCTGCCCGAGGTACTTCCGGAACCAATCACCCCACCCCAAACATTTTCCCCAAAAAAGCTCCCCATCTCCGCCGATTTATTTGTAATTTATTTGGCTAAGTAACGTCTTAAGCAAGTAACCTTTCTTCATGCAAAAATTTAAACTCGAGCCGGCGGGTCAGTCCAAGCCTCAACAAATAAATTTTCTTAAGGGCCTAAACGAACAGCAAAGGAAAGCTGTCAGCCATACCAGTGGTCCCCTGCTGATTATTGCCGGTGCCGGAAGTGGCAAAACACGAGTACTCACCTATCGAATTGCGTACCTGTTGCAACAACATAAAGCCGCCCCGGAGGAGATCCTCGCGCTGACATTTACCAACAAGGCCGCCCGTGAAATGAAAGACCGGATTCGCAAGCTTATTGACGACCGGGCATCCAAATTGTGGATGGGAACCTTTCACTCCATCTTCTCGAAAATCCTTCGGTTTGAAGCGGAGAAAATCGGGTTCAATTCAGATTTTTCTATTTATGACACTTCCGATTCCGAAGGTGTCATTAAACTCATTTTAGGTGAACTCAACTTTGATCCGAGAGAGATCAAACCAAGAACCATTCAGCGAATTATCAGTGATGCCAAAAATCAGCTGATCAGCCCGGGAGATTTTAAGGCCAATTTTAGCAGAAGTACCCTCGAGGATATTGCCGCACGGGTTTATGAAGTGTATGATGTACGTCTCCGTGCCGCAAACGCCATGGATTTTGATGATCTGCTCATCAAGCCAATCGAACTTTTTGAAAAGCATCCAGACATTCTGGAAAAGTACCAGGATCGGTTTAAGCATATTTTGATTGATGAGTACCAGGATACCAATCACGCCCAGTATAAAGTGACCAAGATGCTGGCGAGCAAATATCAGAATATTTGTGTTGTGGGTGATGATGCGCAGAGTATCTACTCGTTTCGTGGCGCAGACATTTCGAACATCCTGAATTTTAAGGGCGATTATGATGGCGCTGTGGAAGTACCACTGGAGCAAAATTATCGATCTACCAAGCACATTTTACAGTGTGCGGATTCCATCATCAAAAACAATAAAAAGCAGCTGAAGAAAACCCTTTGGACGGATAATGTTGAGGGGAATCCGATTGTGGTTCTGGAGAATTTTGACGAGCGTGATGAAGCGAATCGCGTGGTTCAGCATATCCAAAACCTGAAGCTTCGGGACGGATATACCAACAACGATTTTGCCATTCTCTACCGGACAAATTATCAGAGTAGGGTTTTTGAGGAGGCGTTCCGCAGAAAGAATATCACGTATCAGCTGGTAGGCGGATTGTCATTTTATCAGCGAAAGGAAATTAAAGATGTGCTGGCGTACCTCACGCTTTTGGTCAACCCGGAAGACGAACAGGCGCTGTTGAGAATTATCAATGAGCCCAGCCGTGGAATTGGCAAGAAAACGCTGAATGATTTGCTGAGAAAATCACGTGATCAGAAACGGTCAGTGTGGAAAATCATTCAAGACGTAGAAGATTCGAATTTGTACAAACCAGCGATTGCGAGGATTGAGCAGTTTGTGAATATGATTAATTCGCTCAGAGCAGAATTGGAAGCGGGTGCAACCTTGCTGGATACCACCAAGAAAATGTTAGAGATGAGCGGCTATGTAAAAGCGCTGATTGAGGAAAACAGCACACAGTCGCTCACCCGTCGTGATAACATTCTTGAACTTCAAAATGCCCTCTCCTATTACGAGCAGCACAATAATAAATCGTCACTGGGTTCCTTTTTGCAGGAGATCAGCTTGATCACCGATACGGATAAGTATGATGAAGAGAAACCTGCCGTAACATTGATGACCGTTCACGCCTCCAAAGGGTTGGAATTTCCGGTTGTGTTTATAGTTGGACTCGAAGAAAACCTGTTCCCTATGGGTGGACGAAACGGTGAGGAAGCCGATTTCGAAGAGGAACGACGATTGTTTTATGTAGCGATTACACGTGCCGAAAAACAGTTGTATTTCAGCTATGCGAAAATGCGATATAAATTTGGTGAAGAACAGCGTCAGATGCGTTCACGATTTCTGGAAGAGGTTGATGCGGGAGTGGTTCGAACGGAAACCGGGGCCACTATTCGTCAGCAAAAAGATCGGTTCAATGATATTGAAGAGGAACATTCCGGCGAAACTGAGATAGAGTATGATTGGAAGCAGCCGGTAACCACAAAAAAACCATCCACATCGTCATATGAGTATGAATATGATGATGATCCGTTCAGCGTTGGTACAGTGGTGAATCATCCGGTATTTGGCCCGGGGAAAATTCTCCAGCGAGAAGGCTCGGGCAAGGATACCAAAGTGGTTGTGTTTTTTAAGCAGCGCGGACAGAAAACGCTGATGCTTCGGGCGGCGCGTCTACATGTTCTCTAATTTATTAACACCTTTTAGTTCTCAAATTGAAAATAAGGCTATACCTTTTTTTACTGTTGGCAGGGTTTCCTGCACTATCTTTTGCTCAAATTTCTCTTTCACCGGAAAATATGGGTCTAGGTGGCGGCGGTACATCCTACAGTACCGGTTATGAAGCGCTGTTTATTAATCCGGCAAACCTTCACATTCGGGAGCGTGAATATCGTGTACAGTTTGGTTTTGCTCAGGTGGGTGCTGAATATACATCCCCTCTCTTTATTTCCCATGAATTGGACCGGGTAAATACTTTTGCAAGAGTCTTGAAGGGTTTTAACCCCGGAATAAACCGGATAACAGATGAAGACCGGGCATCACTCCTCAGCCGAAATTATGGTGATAATGCAACCGGCGCTGACTTTCTATCTCAGGGAGAAGTGTATTGGTTTGGGATAAAATGGATCAGCGAAGAACGAAGTTATGCAGTGGCACTGCGATCCCGGTTTGCAAGCCGGTCTACCGTAGGACGCGGATTTTTTGATGCTTCACCGGTTGAAGTAAATGGAAGTCTGATTTTGGACAGATCCCTCAACCATAAATATCAATCCCTTCATGAACTTTCGTTTGGTTATTCGGATACCTTTTCACTGCTTAGTGGAATATTCCCGCGGATGGCTGAGTTTGTTATTGGAGTAGCCCCAAAAATTGTGGTATCGGGTGCTTCGCTTTCTGTTAATTATACTGATCGCTATGAGCGACAGTCCGAAACTGAATTATGGACCCGTTCAACAGATTTTTCACATCAAAGTAGTGGTGCGTACAGCGTGGCCGCTGAGAGGTTTATGAATCGTGGTGTGGCAGATGCAGATATGTTAACCGCATTTGATAACAACAATCTATTCAGGCCAACTGGGATTGGAGTTGGAATGGATTTCGGTCTCACCTACCTCATTACGTTTGGAGATGATTTTTCCCAAATACGGCGAGCCGATGAAACGACGGATAAATCACTCCGGCTGAGCTTTTCAATTACAGATTTAGGAGCTATACACTATTTTGATAATCCCCTCACTTTATCCGTTCCTGAAGAGGTAGAACTCGCTTTTTTACCCGGAAACTTATCAGACTCCTATTTTTCTGGAACACCCGGTGAGTATCTTTTCTTTTTGGATCAGGAAGAGGATCACCCTTTACGTTCAGTTGAGAATAGAAATCGCGGACAATATCAAAAAATTCTTCCAACTGCTTTTAATGCAGGAACATTGATTCAAATAAATCGATTAAAAGTGATGGGAGATGTCAGACTAGGAATTAATGATGATGCATTCATCACACCAAAAATAGCAAGTTTTCTTGGAGTTGAACTGCGCCCTTTATCATTTTTACCGTTAAGGGCAGGTATGCGATTAGCTACAGGTGCCTTGGATTACTTTACATTGGGAGCCGGAATCAATACGAGATACTTTGATGTAAATTCAGGAGTGAAGTTACGAACTGACGCAAAAAATACACCTCTTGAAGTAACAGGTGCCTCTTTTGTGGCCCTCAGATTTTATATTCCATGATTTTATGACCAACTGTCATATTCTTTTCTCCTTAATGCAAATTGGCAGAACACAATGGTAACTTATGACGTTATGGTACCAGAGGTTTTTTTGGCTTCCTGTTTGCAATACGGTTACTAAACAGAAAAAAAATTTAATACAGATACTACATGTTTGATCAACGATTTAAGATTCAAACCGCATTTGACGATCAAAATGATGGATTTGATGATTTTGAACAAGCTATTCCATTGATGAGTGAAGAAGAGGAGCGGCAGTTGACGGAAGCTGAAATTCCTGATAATATCCCTATCCTCCCTCTCAAAAACACCGTTTTATTTCCGGGTGTAGTCGTTCCTATCACGGTAGGTCGTGATAGGTCGCTATCTCTGGTAAAAGAAGCGTACGAAAATGATAAGATAATCGGTGTTGTGGCGCAACGGGATGAGACCATAGAGAATCCCACCAAGGAAGATCTCTATAAATTCGGTACGGTTGCACAAATCCTGAAACTAATAAAAATGCCTGATGGCAGTAAGAGTATTGTTATCCAGGGGAAAAGTATTTTTGAAGTACAAAAGTACAACCAGGAAGAACCTTATTTTAAGGCGAGCGTTGAGTCTTTTAAACAGGATATGGACATTACCGGTGTTGAGTTGGATGCATCCATACGGTCCATAAAAGAGACGGCAAGTAAAATTGTAAATCTTTCTCCCAATATTCCATCAGAGGCTTCGATTGCCATTAACAACATTTCGAGTCCTTCATTTTTACTCAACTTTATCTCTTCGAACCTGCAGGTCTCTTTAGCCAATAAGCAGGAATTACTGGAAATTCGAAAGTTTTCCAACCGTTTGGATAAGGTGATGAGCTATTTGAACAAGGAGCTCCAGGTGCTGAATCTTAGTGAAGAAATCCGAACAAAAGTTAAGTCTGATATCG
>JBGTFX010000073.1:0-4486 GCA_041747055.1 Balneolaceae bacterium | reverse complement strand
CACACTCTTTGCAAATCATGTGGTCATGCTGCTGGTAGGCATAAGATCGCTCATAATAATATTGATTTTTCCCAAACTGCTGGCGCTGAACAAGCCCGCATTCTATCAACAGGTCGAGAGTGTTGTATACCGTGGCTCGTGAGACACGAGTGCCCGCATTTTTCATATTGAAAAAAATATCATCTGCATCAAAATGGCCTTCAGATCGATAGATTTCTTCCAAAACCATAAATCGTTCGGGAGTTTGACGCTGTCCCTTTTCCTTGAGATACGTTCTGAAAATTTCTTTTACCAGGTGAATCGTATCTTCGTGTGCTGGATGTGCCATAAGTGATTGATTATAAGAGTATTCCATCTAAAAACGTTGTACTGAAAACGAGCTTTATTTAGCATTCGTATAACCGTCTATAATCATAAGTTGCGAATCTGATCAATGAATGTGTAATAGATAAATTAAGTTAAAATTATATCTTAAGTATAATTACCACTCACTAAATTTTGGGATCATGTCTACAGTAGTCGCTTTCGAGACGGTAACAGAACTCTTTCAAAACCTCGTAAAAAAATACGAAAATTCTACGAAAACAGCTTTCGCTTTTAAACCCTCTCATGGTGAAGGGTATAAAGCCATCACGTGGGATTCAGTAAAGGATGATGTAACTGCCGTGGCATCTTATTTACTGGAACAGGGAGTTGAGAAAGGTGAGAGGGTGGCGATTCTCAGCGAAAACAGGTATGAATGGGCTGTTGTGGATCTGGCTATCCAGATGATTGGTGCAATAAATGTATCGCTTTACTCCACGTTGCCGGCTCACCAGTGTGAATATATTTTGCAAAATTCTGAAGCTAAAATTCTTTTTGTATCAACCGGAATTCAGCTAAAAAAAGCAACTGAGGTTTTTGAAAATTGTTCCAATTTAAAACAGGTTGTTGCTTTTGATGAGCCACGGATCAAAGAATACATCGAAAAGGAGTATGTAAAGCTTTTTGATAATATCTGTACGCTGGGTTCTAAAGCTGAAACAAAGCATCAAAAAAAATTAAAAAATAGATCGAGAAGTATACAGCCCGAGGATATTGCGACATTGATTTACACCTCCGGAACTACCGGAAAGCCGAAAGGCGCAATGCTGAGCCATCGCAATATTGTGAGTAATGTAAAAGCAGCACACGAGGCAATTTCTATTAATGAATCAGATCGTTGTCTATCCTTTTTGCCGCTTTGTCATTCGTTTGAACGAACAGGAGGATATTATGCGATGATCGCCGGTGGCGCTGAAATTTATTATGCGGAAAGTGTTGATACAGTTGCTGCAAACATGCTGGAGGCTCATCCAACCATTGTAGTTAGTGTTCCGCGTTTGTTTGAAAAAATTTACAATCTCGTAAAGAAAAATGTGGAAGAAGGTAGCGCAATTCAGCAATCAATTTTTAGCTGGGCATTAAATGTAGGTGAACGATATTGGCAGGGAGAACGAGGCTTGGTTAGCCTTCAGAAGACGATAGCTGATAAACTGGTTTTTGATAAACTTAAACAGCGAACCGGAGGAAATATTCGATTTTTTGTTTCAGGCGGGGCAGCGTTACCCGCAGAAATCGGGACGTTTTTTATGTCTGCCGGTTTAAATATCCTTGAAGGATATGGCCTGACAGAAACATCTCCTATAATGTGCGCAAATCGCTATAACGATGAGAAAATGGGAACAGTTGGACAGGTGATAAATGGAGTTACTGTTGGAATCCAGAGACTTGAAGACGGAAAAATTGTTGCACAATTAAGCGGGGAGGATTATCCATCAAATTTAACATCAGAGCCCGGTGAAATTCTAAACCGCGGACCCAATACGATGAAGGGATATTGGAAAAATGAGGAGGCTACAAAAGAGATGATCGATGAGGATGGATGGCTGCATACCGGTGATGTTGGGAGATTTGTTGATGGCAGACTTGAAATTACAGATCGCATCAAACACATGATTGTGAATGCCGGCGGAAAAAATATCTATCCCGGTCCGATTGAAGAACTGTTCAAAAGTAGTAAGTGGGTTGATCAAATAGTAGTGGTTGGTGAAAATAAGACGTTTATGGCCGCACTGATCGTTCCTGATTTTGAAGCCCTGGAAACACATGCTCGTCAATATGATATTCAATATTCGAACATAAACGATCTTTTGGCACACGAATCCATACAAAATCTTTTCAGTAAAGAGATTCGATCATTTTCAAAAGAACTTGCTTCTCACGAAAAAGTAAGAGACTTCCGGCTTTTGCCTGAAGAGTTTACCGTAGAAACCGGTGAATTAACGCCCACTCTAAAAATAAAGAGAAGAGTGATCGAAGATAAGTATGGCGATTTGATAGCGGATATTTTTAAGGAGTGAAACACCCGTCTGACCGCTTAAAGCGGTCGGACGGGTAACAATTATCTTGACTTCAGTATATCAAGGTGAAGGTTTTGCTCTTCTCTGATAATATGGATGATGAATACTATACCTTTTTCTTCCCTATAAAATATTCGGCAGGGTGGATTTACTATCTCTTTATAAACTGAGATTCCCAATTCTTGAACTTTTTTCCCGCTTTTAGGATGGTCTTGAAGTTTGTCTATTCGCTGAAATATTTTTCGAACTAATTTCTTTGCAGCGGTTGGATTATCTAACGAAATGTAATCAGCGATTTTATCCAGTTCTTGAAGAGCCGGTTCAGTCCAAATTATTCGAGCCATCGCGCCATGCGCTTTTTAGCTTCTGCATTTGGGACTATTCGATCTTCAAGAATTGCTTTTTCACCACGAGCCAAACCTTCAAGAAGCTTTAACTTTTTTTGAATTGCATCAAAATGATCAACATCAACGAGATAAGCTGACGGTTTGCCATGCTCTGTTATCAATATGGGCTCTTTCTTCCTATGAAGTTCTTTTAGGAGCTTAGTGGCTTCTCGCTTTAATGTTGTGACAAGTTCTGTTCTCATAATGATACTAAAGTATCACTTTTTTAAAAAATCGGCAACTTTGATTGTAAGGGCAATTCATGAATTGCCCTTACAGCCTGGGTATAAAATAAGCACAAGGGAATCCTCGTGCTTATTAAGTCTTTACTAAAAGTTATACTTCGTCTTCGAAGGTAGTATCTGCCGTTCGTTCTTTTCTAGCGGCAATAAACGATTGAACACCCGCTACTACAAAAAAGATGCAGATTACGGCCATAATAGCCTGGCCAATTGAAGCTGCAGGACGCTCAAGTTCAGCTCCGCCCAACACACCGAATACGTTGATCAGACCGCCAAATGAACCGAAAATGCCTAAAATGGCAAGCAAAAGTGCTGCATGCATTGCGTGCTTTCGCATTGATTCTTTCTTCGCGCCAAGAACTCCCAGCCCTACAAATGCAATTCCAAAAAAGGCAGGTATAAGCGCTGTGGCACTGGCTGCACCGGTCAAAACGTAGGATGCAATTCCTAAAATGATAAGTAGAATACCAATAGTAGTTGTTAATTTAGGCACGGTTATATGGATTTGTTAAGATTAATTTCAATTTCTGACAAAAGTTTTGAGACGCGTCTCCGGTTTACACCTAAGTCGCCCTTACCCACTCGGCTCGAACTTTTGATAAAAAGTATCGATTTCGAATTATAGGAATCTATTTTGACAACTACATCATCTTTAAAGCCGAATATTGGTATACGAAATACAGCATTGATTTGAAGCTCCTGTGAATTTGCGCTGATTTTTTCTGATCCTGACTTTTCTATGGCTGAAAGAACAACTTCAAATAATTTATCGACCGAAGGCTCAAATAAAACCGAAGCTGTTGTACAGTTAGGAGAACCCGGGCAAGGTTTGAGAGGATTGTTCACCTTAGCGTCTGCATCGTTAAAATCTGCCGGAGTTGATCCTTTTAAAGGGCCATACAGGTTTAGAACAATTATAATTCCGAGAAAAATCAAACCAACAACGATCCAAAAGGGCATAGACAAGCATTAGAGATTCAAAGTTACTTCGACAACTCTAAACACTCCTCCGGCGTTTCAGCAACCTGTAAAATCAGGCGATTATCAATTTTTATAAATCCTGTTTTAACAGAATGATCAATCATCTCAATTAATGCATCGTAAAAATGCTCTACATTTAAAACAGTGACCGGTTTTTGAATAATGCCGATTTGATTCCAGGTTATAATTTCGAAAAGTTCTTCCATAGTGCCATATCCTCCGGGTAGCGCAACAAAAGCATCCGCAAGTTTTGCCATTGTGGATTTACGTTCGTGCATATCCTCTACCGTAATTAGTTCTGTGATATCGGTATGGGCAACCTCTTTACTAAATAAATCCCGGGGAATAACGCCAATTACTTTACCACCATTTTCCATTACCGTATCAGCAAGTACACCCATTACTCCAAGTGAAGAGCCACCATAAATTAGAGTATGATTATTATCGGCTAATAATCTGACGAATTTACGGGCAGAGGTAAGTATGTGTGGATTTT
>JBGTFX010000072.1:0-10806 GCA_041747055.1 Balneolaceae bacterium | reverse complement strand
GTAGCCGCGCTGACGGCTGTGGTGTTGCTGTTGCTAGGCGGCGTGGTCGTGCTGGCCATGGGGCCGCTTGACGAATCGCACCCCTTGGCGGCCTGGTTGGGTTTGGCAGAGCCGCAACAGGCGGCTGCACCGGATCCGGCGCCTCCGGCCGCTGCTGCAGATTCAGATAAATTGGATACTTGTAAACTATGGTGGAAAGTCCCCGGAGCTTTGTTCATCAGCTCCTTTAACAGCGGATGATTGGTATCACTCATCTCAAGCAGTGTAAAATCTGTTGTAATGTTGAAGGATTTTTCAAATAGCAGGATGAGAGGGTAGGTGAACAATATAAACACGGAGTTGATTGCAAGGAAAAACAAATCATCCGTGAAATTAACCCACCCGGAATAACGTGCAAGTGCAAACGCACCCACTATGGCGATGTAGCTTCCAAACACAACCAACGGTGTTGTAAAAAAGAACTGCGATCGTTTTTTAATATCCCGCACAGAAAAAATCCCCAAACTACAGGCTACAACAGTGGCTACCATGTATTCAAAGCTGTTATCGTTGATAAGAGCCGTAATTATGGCCAGGGTGAATATGGCTAAAAGACCAACCCTGGAGTCAAAAATAATGGTAAGTATAATAGGGGCTATCGCTACGGGCACGATATAATTATTAACATTATCGAACGGATAAATAAATGCGCTTGCTACACAGACTAACATCAACGTCAGAAATACCAATAAAAACATGGCAGGGTTATCGTAAATCGGACGGCGGTATAACCGGATATACATGAAAAACACAAACGCTGCCAGTGTGATAATTACAACATCACCGCTAAATCGCAGCCACCGCTCAACTTCCGAGGCGGTTGAAGCTCGTGCCTGGGCTAAACTTCGCAAAATGTTATCCTGCTCCTCGGTGACAATATCACCTCTCCGAATAATTACTTCATCCTGGGTTATTGCACCTTTGGTTTGTGATAAATTACTCAGTCGTTCTTCAAGAAAAGCTTTAGAATCCCCTTCACTATAATTCCAGTTGGGGACCAGAACCTGTTTAAGCAGTTCATGAGCCGCATGGGCAATTTGATCCTCAAATCTGTTATTGAACTGTGTTCTCGAAAATTCGAACGCATCCCGGCGGTCTCTTACAGATACTTTACTTACAGTTCGTTCTGTACGCTCCTCTAAATTGCGAATGGTTAATTCTGTGGGTTCTAAATCATCTTTGGGTATGTCTATTACACCATTTGTATAAAGTCGGTTTATAACAGCTTCAACTTCATTACGAATATCCTTGACGAGATTCTGATTTATTGGGTCTCCTTCGAGATAAATACTTTTATGATTTTCTAAAATTGTATCCCAGGCATCATCATCCAGATAAAAATCAACATATCCCATTTCTTGTTTAAACTGGATACTGTCATTCCGCGCTGAGCTTTCTTCATCTTGTTTTGCACGCTGCCATTGAAGGAAACTATCTAATACAGGCTGAAGCTGATTTTCAAAAGATTTTAGATCTTCAGATACAGCTTCTCTCGCTTCTGTATTTAAGTGAAATATAAGCGGAGTTTGTTCACGAATTGTTTCACGTTCCTCTTGTAATTCAGCTTCTGTCTTTTTAAGCGAAAATGTGAAGGGAGCGGTTAAATCATCGGACCTCCAGGGTTCACCAATAGTATAATTAGCAACCGGTTGATAGGTATTCTCGGGTAAAAAGATAATGATGATTAATAAAAAAGAGAGAAAGGTAATTGCCCGGTAGATATTATTTCTCTTTAATTCGGCTTCATGCTCTTCTTTCTTTTTCTGTTCACCGATCAAAGGAACACCTTCCTTTTTCTTTTGTCCCAAACCTAATTTATCAAGTAAACTCATGAAATTTATTCAAGTTGGTAAGCCATTTAGTCCGGCTTCGTAAAAAGTAACCGACAAATACGGTCGATTCCAAAATTATTTAACGGAATCTAAATCGTTGAGGTATTATAAAATAAAATATAAACGATTATCCTTTTAACTTTTCAAAGAGTTGTTCTTCTGTTAAAATCTTAATGTTCAGCTTTTTAGCTTTATCAAGTTTACTACCGGCAGATTCTCCCGCAAGCAGGTAATCAGTATTTTTACTTACCGATGATGTAGTTTTCCCCCCATGATTTTCGATCAATTCAGAAGCTTCTTTTCTGGTCAATGTGGGTAGTGAGCCTGTGAGAACAAAGGTTTTATCAGCAAAAATGGTTGATTTAGGTTCATTATCGTCTGATGTGAATTGCAAACCTGCATCTCGAAGCTGATCAATCAGAGATCGATTCTTTTCGTTGCTAAAAAAGGTATAAACAGAATCTGCAATTTTAGGACCAATAGAGTCAACGGTTTCCATCTCCTCAATTGATGCGTTTTGGATAGCATCCAGTGTTTTAAAATGTGTAGACAGGTCTTTTGCAACTGTTTTGCCAACAAAACGAATTCCCAGTGCATAAAGTACCCTGTGAAACGACTGTTTTATACTGTTTGATATTGCCTGAATCAGGTTCTCAGCACTCTTTTCGGCCATTCGTTCCAATGGCAGCAGTTCTTCTTTTTTTAGAGAGTAAAGATCTGCATACGTTGTAATCAGATTTTCATTTACCAGCTGATCTACAACAGCAGTTCCTAAACCTTCTATATCCATAGCGTTACGGGAGGCGAAATGGCTAATTCTTTCCCTAACCTGTGGGGGACATTCCGAATTTATACATCGCCATTTAACTTCATCTTCGAATTTCACAAGTTTTTCACCACAAGCAGGACAATGTTCAGGCATGGAAAAAGGCTCAGCCCGATCTTCACGATCAGGATTTACCACACTTATCACCTGCGGGATAATTTCTCCGGCCTTTTCAATGATGACCGTATCGCCTTCACGAATATCCTTTCTAAGAATTTCATCTTCATTATGAAGTGTTGCCCTTTTAACGGTAGTTCCCGCCAACAGTACCGGCTTTAATTCAGCAACAGGAGTGATGCTCCCCAATCGCCCAACCTGCAATGTGATAGATTCTAAAATTGTCGGTGCCTGCTCCGCAGCAAATTTATAGGAAATAGCCCATCTCGGCGCTTTTGATGTGGATCCTAAAATATCTCGGTATCGTTCCTCATTAATTTTGATCACTACACCATCGGTATCATAAGGGAGAGTATGGCGTAAATTATCCCATTTCACTATGATTTCGAGTACGTCATCAATGTTATCACAAACCTCAAAATGATCACAAACCGGAAATCCCCATTCTTTTAGCAGGGTAAGTTTTTCGGAATGGGTTCTTCCATCATCTGTTTCATCAAGCAGAAGATCGAAGGCAAACATTCTGATGGGACGTCGGGCAACTTCCCGTGGATCCTGCATTTTCAGCGATCCGGCCGTTGAATTCCTTGGATTTGCAAATGCGGGGAGTCCTATTTCTTCTCTGTATTCGTTTAATCGCACAAAAGCTTCTTTCTCCATGTAAGCCTCGCCACGAACTTCAACCGTACCGGGTGCATCATCAGAAATGGAAAGCGGGATATCGGAAATGGTTTTGATGTTTGATGTAATTTCATCACCGCGCTCACCATCACCGCGAGTAGCGGCAAGTGCCAGTTTACGGTTTTCATATCGAAGACGTATGGAGGCGCCATCAAATTTGAGTTCCACTGCGTAATGAAAGGGTGATTCCCCCAATCGATCTTTTACCCGTCTGTCAAAATCTCTGAGTTCATCCGGATTATAAGTATTATCGAGGCTGAGCAAAGGCACTGGGTGCTCAACTGTAGGAAAAGCTTCTGTTAAACTTTCGCCGACGCGCTGAGTGGGTGAGGTTGGATCAACAAGATTGTACTGCTGCTCTAAAACATTGAGTTCGGCTAAGGCTTCGTCAAACTCCTTATCACTTATGAACGGTTTGGCTTCATCATAATATGCACGATTTGCCCGGTGCAGAAGATCACGTAATTCTTCTACACGTTTTGTCGCTTCTTTACTGTTCATTTTAAAAGGGACTAGAATCTGGGTCTGTCGATGATAGAATCCGGCGGTGCGATGTTTTGAGGGAGTTCAAGCGCAATCGGCGTTGCCCATTTTGGGTCATCTTCAAAAAGATTGCGGGTAAGTTCAATGGCATCTTCTTGTGGGTTGAAATGCTCTTGACGAGGATTTTCAATTAAATGGCCATTTAAAAATAACAGCATTCTGGAATATTGACCCCGAATGCGAATGGTATCACGAAACTCAAAGTTATAGGCCTCTCCCTGATTAATCCAATAAGGATCAATTCTCGGTTTTTCATCACTATAAACACGAACAGGTTCAAGCTTGTCGGTTGCAGCATATAGTGTTAAATAAAGAATGTCATCCAGTTCTGCGGCAGGTATATATTCATTCTGTGGCTCATCGGTCAGGTCCAGACTCAGGTTTCCTCCTCGCTGACTCTCAATTCGAGGTGTTTCCTTTATGGATACTTCATCCTGATCAGTTTCATCAGAGGTAAAAATACCGCTTGTCGCTAGAAAGTAAGTTGATCCCAAAAGTATAATTACAATAACGATGGTAGCAGCTATCCAAACAGGAGCTTTTTTCTCTTTTCCTGAAAATCGCTTTCCCATATCCTGCCAGTCTACGCTTCTAATCCCAGGTGGTTCTTTCAATTCGTTTTTGTTGGCATCAGAAGATGTAGTTTCCTTTTGAGCATCTTTAGGAGCAGGTTCTAACTTTTCTGACTCTGAGCTTTTATCCGGCTTATTCTCTTTTTCTTCCTCAGTTTTTGAGGTTGATTTAGCCCCGGCCTTTTTAGGCTCCTTTGGCTTAAGTTGAGGAAAGTTACTTAACAATAAATGATTGTATTCTCCTCTTTCTTGTTGATCGAGTGCTTCAACTAATAAATCATCATTTAATTTTATTGCTCTTCCGTAACTGCGCACAAAACTTCTGACGTAGGTTTTTATCTCATCGGTTTGTTCAAAAATAGAACCATCTTCAATTGATTTGAGTGTTACCAACGGTATTTTCGTGGCTTGTTGTACATCTTCGACACTAAATCCCAGCTGGCTGCGTATGGCTGCAAGATCTTTTCCAATAGATGGCATGTATGCTAAGGTTTGTTGAGAGATTTTAGGGCTGAAATCTAATTAAATATACATCATTCTAAAAGGTAGTGTTTCTCCAATTTATTATTTTTACTGATCAATAGCGCAACCCGAAATAAAATGGTGTAAGGAGTTTCAATAAATGAGTTCATACAAGAAAGAACTATTATGATTAAGAAACTCATTCATTCTATATCAGAAATAATTTTTCCACAAGTATGTGTGTGCTGTGGAACCAGCCTTAACATGAAAAAAGAGTATATATGTTATCTGTGCAAAATGAAAAGGTTCGAACCTGCAAACGACAATGATTTAATCATTTTACCGGACAATATTGCTTTTCAGTACGCAATGTGGAGTTTTGACAAGGGAGGATACCTACAGCTTCTTCTTCACAAACTTAAGTACGATTATCTTAAAGAGGTAGGTGAACAGTTGGGAAATCTCATTGGCGGTAAACTTTTAAACTCTCAGAAAAGCGAGATAATAAGCGAATTGGGTCTTAATCCAATAATTGTGCCGGTACCACTACATCCGTCAAAAATGAGAAAAAGAGGATATAATCAAGCCCGTTCGATTGGAATAGGGTTAGCCGAAAGAACCGGCTGGGAGTTGATTGAAAAGGGTGTTGTAAAGAGAGCAAAGAAAACAACAACACAGACAGGGTTAGATAGCAATCAACGTACAAAAAATCTCCAAAAAGCGTTTGTGCTAACAGATAATGAAATTTTAAGAGGCCGTTTACCAATAATTGTAGATGATGTATTCACCACAGGTGCCACCACTTTTGAACTTGCAGATGAACTGGTGAAAGGCTCCGGATTAAAAGCTGGAATCGTTACCATCGCAATTGCGTAGATAATTCCTTTTTTGAATGATTCGGCCTATCTTTGAGGTATGTTTTCAAAATCACATAGAATCAACATTTTAGAATCTCCGATTTCAACCATTACATCTGCGGGTCACTGGTTTTTTGCAACCCGTAAAAGTGTAGAGGAATATGTACCCGGTATTTTAGAAAGGCTCAGTTTTGAAGAGCTCATAAAAAAAGCTGTCATATGGATTGACAGTGCAGATTCCCTTGCCATGCTACTATACTTTATTATGGCATTTACCGTGAATCCATGGATAGCCATCATTACAACTTTTGTTTTTCATATATCGTGGTATTTCAGCAAAAGTGCATTTGTGAATATTCCTCTAACTCCTGTGTTACGTTTATTGGGTAATGAATTTGTACAGTTACTTGTGGCAGGAGTGGCTCTAAGTTACCTGGGGATGAGCGGAATGTATTTATCACTAGCTTTTGGTATCCTCTATTTTTTTCTGTTTAAAATTGGGATTCTGCGAAGATTGTGGGACAAATTGTATCGGAATAAAGACAGGGAAAAGCTTCCGCTAAATGACAGGGTGCTGAAAATGCTGTTGATCAGGTATTCCATTTATGAAGATATTGCGCCTGAAGAAATTCAAAAGCTTGAAAAACATGTGCAGGATGCAGTAATCGAGTTTAACAGTAAAAAGAAGAAATGAGTAAGAAGTCGTTGTTTATTGTCCGCCATGGTGAAACAGATTATAATAAAGGAAACTTACTGCAGGGGCGGGGTATTGATGCTTCCCTTAATGAAGTTGGCAGGTCACAGGCAGAAGATATTGCAAACTACTTATTTCAATACCCTGTAGATCAATTAGTGACCAGCAGTTTAAAACGATCCATAGAAACTGTTAAGCCTTTGGCATTAGTGAAGAAATTAAAAGCATCATCAGACAAAGATTTGGATGAGATGAATTTTGGGGAATTGGAAGGTCGACCAATTTCAGAAGTGAAGGATGAGCTGTATCAGATACACCTTACTTGGAAAAACGGCGATATAACCAAATCTTTGCCTGGTGGCGAGTCACCCCAAAATGTCTTTAAACGCGCCAATGATGCTATAAATAATCTACTAACTTATTCTGAAAATCAAACCATTGTGTTTATTTTACATGGCCGCCTGATTCGGATATTATTATCCGAATGGCTGGGGTTTGGCTTAAAAAATATGGATCAGGTTCAGCATAAGAATGGCGGAATAAACAGACTTATCTATTCTGAGGGAAATTTTGAGCCAATTTATTTGAATAAGGTAAGCCACTTAAAGGAATGATGAGAGCTTACGACAGGTTTTCTCCTATCACATGTGTATACAATACAATTAAAAGAAAGTTATGAGTGAAAAAGTTAGAAATATGTTTGCCGATATTGCCGATGATTATGATCGGGTAAACGGAATTTTATCATTTGGTGTGCATAATGCATGGCGAAAGAAAACAGTTCTCGAAAGTGGCACAAAACCGGGCGATAAAGTACTCGATTGTGCTACAGGAACCGGTGATCTTGCATTGGAATTTAAAAAAACAGTGGGTCACGAAGGTTCTGTAATCGGTACTGACTTCTGTAAGGAGATGATCGAACACGCTCCCGATAAGGCCGATAAAAATGAACTTGTTGTAGAGTTTGAAGTGGCAGATGCTATGGATCTTCCCTACGACGACAATTCATTTGATGTTGTTAGTATCGCATTTGGGATTCGTAATGTTGATGACCCCATTGTTTGTCTTAAAGAGATGGCAAGAGTGACCAAGCCGGGAGGCAGGGTGGTGATTTTAGAGTTTGGTCAACCCAAGGGATTGGTTAAATACCCATACCAGTTTTACAGCAAACATGTGATGCCTGCCATTGGTGGCTGGATTAGCGGAAACCGGGAGGCTTATACCTATTTACCTGAAACCAGCGCTGCTTTTCCGGCAGGTGATGCATTTCTTGAATTAATGGAACAAGCCGGTGGTTTTAGTGATAAACGCGCGATAAGTCTTACAGGTGGCATTGCATTCGTATATGTGGGTACAGTAGCAGATAATTAGTATATTAAAGCCGCTGAAAATTTTGTGCTTTATAACGTTGGTTTTATCAAATATTTAGTGTCTTTAAAGAACTTTATTTAAACATAGATTTATAAAAAAACTGTTACAATGAAAATTGAAGAGATAAAAAAGCTTATACCTCATCGCTACCCATTTTTATTGGTAGACCGAGTGCTCGAATTAAATGAAGGCCATATCGTTGCAATAAAAAATGTATCAGCTAACGAAGAGTTTTTTAATGGTCATTTCCCGGGTGCACCTATTATGCCGGGGGTTTTACAGGTTGAAGCGATGGCGCAGGCCGGCTGCATAATGATGATGAAAAATAAATCTGCCGATCCTGAAAATACAATGATGGTATTTACCGGGATTAACAAAGCAAAATTCAGAAAATCGGTTGTTCCCGGTGATCAGCTGCGTCTTGAAGTGAACCTATTAAACCAAAAACGAAATTTCATTACCATGACCGGCAAAGCAACCGTTGACGGTCAAGTGGTTTGTGAGCTGGAAGCATCAGCCGCAATTGTACCTAAAGAACAATCATGAGTACACAGGGAAAAGCAAAATCACCCGAAAAAGTAACTACCCAAACCGTCGTTGAAATGAAGAGAAATGGTGAGCGAATCAGTATGCTCACCGCCTATGATTTTACCATGGCGGGAATAGTGGACCGGGCAGGTATTGACGTAATTTTAGTGGGTGATTCTGCCAGCAATGTAATGGCCGGTTACGAAACAACAGTACCCATGACCCTCGATCACATGATTTATCACACATCCTGCGTGGTGCGTGGTGTTCAACGTGCACTGGTAATTGCCGATTTACCTTTTATGAGCTATCAGGTGACTATAAAGGAAGCATTGATCAGCGCAGGAAGAATGATGAAAGAAGCAGGCGCTCATGGCGTTAAGTTAGAGGGAGGGAGAACGATAGCGGGAACTGTTAAAAAAATTGTAAATGCCGGAATTCCTGTTATGGGTCATTTAGGCCTGACACCACAAAGCATATATAAATTTGGCACATACAAAGTTCGTGCAAAGGAAGAACAGGAGGCAGAAGAGCTTTTAGAAGACGCCCAAATACTTGAAGAAGCGGGTGTTTTTTCAATTGTACTTGAAAAAATTCCGGCTGCATTAGCAAAAAAAGTAACAGAATCTGTTTCTATACCAACCATAGGAATCGGAGCCGGAGCAGATTGTGACGGACAGGTATTGGTAACTCATGATATGCTGGGCTTGAACAAAGATTTTTCACCACGTTTTTTACGGAGATATGCAGATCTGGACAAAAGCATGACAGATGCAGTATCAAAATATATCGATGATGTGAAGAAAGGAGATTTTCCCAATGAAAATGAACGTTATAACTAGTAGTATTGATGTCGAACAAATCGAATAACAAACCGTTGATTCTCGTATGTAATGACGACGGTATTTTCTCAAATGGTATTAAAGCATTAACAGAAGTCGCCAGTGAATTCGGTGATGTTGAAATTATAGCTCCGGATCGCCAGCAGAGTGCGGTGGGTCATGCTATAACAGTTACTACACCTCTTCGTGCGAGACCCTTTAAACTCGATAACCGTTTTAGCGGCCAGGCCGTAAATGGTACTCCGGCTGATTGTGTGAAGCTTGCCCATGATAAATTAATGGATCGAAAGCCGGATCTTGTGGTGAGTGGAATCAATCACGGGAGTAATGCAGGGATTAATATAATTTACTCTGGAACAGTAAGTGCTGCTACGGAAGGCACAATTCTTGGATATCCATCAATAGCAGTTTCGTGTACTGATTTTGAAGAGGATGCAGATTTAACAGGTTGCCAGGATGCTGCCCGAAAGGTGATTAAATATGTTCTTGAAAATGGTATCAAGAAAGGAGTGACTTTAAATCTAAATGCTCCTTCAGGAAAGCTGAAAGGGATTAAATGGGCAAAACAAGCCAAAAGTCGCTACGTTGAAGAGTTTGAAGGGCGTATCGATCCCCATAACCGTGACTATTATTGGATGACCGGGAAATTCGAACTCCTCGAAAAAAACGGTGGCAGTGACATTGATGCACTCGAAGAAGGGTATGCATCACTAACACCTATTCAATACGATCTTACTTCCCATGATCTTCTCAAATCACTTAAGAAGGTAAAGTTGTAGGACCATTTCTTTGCGTTTCAAAAGCTTTCGGAACATCCAGTGAGTCATCCCGGACTTGATCCGGGATCTCCCAGTTATATCAGCGGGAAGTTCTAAGAACGAATTCAAGATTTAAAGAGAGATAACGGCTTTAGATTCGCAGTTAAGTCTAAGCCTCAAATAGATAGTCCCTCAGAATAAATTCGCCCTCTTTCAGGCTTTCAGTCTGCGGTTCGTTCCCTCACCTTTTTACCTATGGCGTTGCCATAGGTTGTGTTATGTCAGGCTTTCAGCCTGTGGAATTTGGATAGGAATCAGATCTAACCTTGAACCCTGATTTGGCACATTTTATAGCCTGATTTACATTTACCCTAGGTTTTCACTAAACACTTTTTCAGTTCATCCGTTTTTCTGTTTCCATATTCTGTGTACGCCGTGGAATGGTTGGGTTTATTTTTTGAATTGCAAATGAGTAGGCTGAAAGCCTGACAGAACCCAGCCCAGAGCAGCGCTCTGGGTACGTGGAATTCCTGGAATGGTGAGGCTGAAAGCCTCAAATAGACAGTCCCTCAGAATAAATCCGCCCTCTTTCAGGCTTTCAGCCTGCGGTTCGTTCCCTCACCTTATTACCTATGGCGTTGCCATAGGTTGGGTTATGTCAGGCTTTCAGCCTTTAGATTTGGA
>JBGTFX010000071.1:0-3769 GCA_041747055.1 Balneolaceae bacterium | reverse complement strand
ATTAAACAGAAAAATCAGAAGCCGATGGTATTTTCGGCTTTGAACTATAAAATTTTAGGACTGGGTGTCCTTCTAATTGTGGTAGGCTTTACGGCTATGCGAATAGAGAATGAAGTGTATGGAATTATATCACTTTATATTTCTCCGATTGTAATCATGGCGGGTTATGTAACGGTAATTTTCGCTATTCTAAAAAGAGAAAATACAATAGAAACGCAGGAAACCTCAGCATCATCAACGAGTTAATTTGAATCGTCTTGTCTCGTACGGATTTATTTTTCTAACCATTTACCTGTTCATTTTAGAAGGAGGCCGTACCAGTAATTTGCAGTTGTTCACAGGAATTGTGCTCTCCGTTGTTATTGCATATAGTTCATTTTTTTTGAACTTGATTACGCTCAATGCTACGTTGCCGGTTATTGTTTTAGGAACTATAATACTCGGTTTTGGCGGTTGGTGGCTTGCTTTTGCCGTAGTCTTCTTTTTTGTCTCGAGCAGTTATTTAACCCACCGGAATAAGTATCGCTCTATTCGTTTTACTGATAAAGAAGATCCCCAAAAAGATCCGTCAAAACGGCGTGATGGGATTCAAATTTGGGCAAATGGTTTTTGGTTGATCATGTTTACCATGATCTATTTTCTATCACAAAGCAGCGCCTTTTTAATTGCAGCTTTCGCCACAGTTGCCACCGCAACCGCTGATACCTGGGCAACCGAAATAGGAACAGAAAACCCCGGTATTACCAAAGATATTATTACCCGAGAGATCGTGGAACCCGGCACAGATGGAGGCATTAGTTTTGCCGGTACAATAGCCTCTTTCGCCGGTGCATTATTCATCGGGCTGTTTACAATTAGTCTGAATGTACACTTACACTCAATACTTTTAATTCTAATTGTATCCGTTGCCGGCTTTTTAGGTTGTGCATTTGATTCCTATATTGGTTCGATTTATCAATCCCGGACACCGAAAGGAATAGCGGGACGGTACAAATTTTCTGACATCGTTTCCAAAAACAGCATTGTTAACTGGCTCTCAACAGGAATTGGCGGAATAATAGCTCTTCTGCTCTACTCAATATTTTAATGTATGAAATGGTATAAAAAGCTCCACTGGCAAATTATAATTGGAATGATTCTGGGAATACTGTGGGGTTTGTTCTCCAGTGTTTTAGGATTTAATGAGTTCACTTCAGATTACATTCGCCCCTTTGGAACGATCTTTATCAATCTTCTTAAACTGATTGCAGTTCCTCTTGTCCTGGCATCATTGGTTGTTGGCGTTGCAAGCCTCAACGATATAACAAAACTTTCGAGGATGGGAGGGAAGACTGTGGCTATCTATATGGTCACTACCGTTTTTGCCATTTCAATTGGACTATCTGTCGTTAATATTATGCAGCCCGGAGGCACACTTCCTGCCGATACCAGGGCTACTTTAACTGAAAGTTATGTAGAAAATGTAGAGGGAAGGGATGATGACGCTCGTCAACTTCTGGAAAGAAGCCCACTCGACTTTTTCGTCGACATTGTACCCGAAAACTTCTTTGAAGCAGCATCAAACAATACCAATATGCTTCAGGTGGTATTTATTGCAATCATTTTCGGAATAGGGATTATTAATATTCCCTCTAAAAAGGGGAAAATACTGGTTGATGTTTTCGACTCCTTAAATGATGTCATCATTAAAATTGTGGATATTATCATGAAAACAGCACCATACGGGGTATTTGCCCTCATGGCGGCTGTTATTGTTGATCTTACCGGGGATGATATGGGCCAGGCATTAATCCTGTTGCGTGCATTGGGCTGGTACTGTATAGCGGTACTGGTTGGATTAATACTACATGTGTTTATTGTCTATTCTACACTGTTTAAATTTTACAGTAAAATGAGACTGCGGGATTTCTTTAAAGCTATTCAACCGGCCATACTTTTGGGTTTTAGTACAAGTTCAAGTTTAGCAACTCTTCCCGTTACGATGGAGCGAGTAGAAAAAAATCTTGGAGTAAGTGAGGAGGTTGCAAGTTTTGTTCTACCTGTGGGAGCGACTATTAATATGGATGGAACCAGTCTTTATCAAGCCGTGGCGGCTGTGTTCATTGCTCAGGCATTGGGTATGGACTTGAGTATTGCTGCACAATTAACCATCGTTCTTACTGCTACTTTGGCCTCTATTGGGGCAGCCGGAGTGCCGGGAGCCGGAATTATTATGCTTGTGATTGTTTTACAGGCCGTACAGGTTCCGGTTGAGGGGATTGCACTAATTTTAGGGGTTGATAGAATTCTGGATATGTGCAGGACTGCTGTGAATGTTACCGGTGATGCGGCCGTATCCGTTGCTGTTGCCCATACCGAAGGGAAGCTTGGGCAATTACATTTTGATGATGAAGATTAAAGGAATTTTTTTAGTTAAGGTTTGTTTATATAAAAAAAATCCAGGTATATAAATGACTTTCATTCTTTCCTTACTGCTTACATTTTCATTTTCATCAGATTCAACGAATTCCGAATTGGGAACCCCGTCTTACGAGCAGATGCTTGAAGACGGAGTTATCGCATTTTATGATACACGCTGGGACGCGGCAACCGCTATTTTTGATGAGATGAAAGAGATGTCTCCCGAAGATCCAAGAGCTTATTTTTTTGAGTCAATGATCCCTTTTTGGGAGTACTTTTTTGTTCATCAAAAAGCTGAACTTGCAAATGAATTTCTTGATCTTTCGAAGAAGGCCGTCAATATCAGTGAACGTATGCTGGAAAAAAATCCCGGTGATACAACTCTAGTTTTGATGCTTAGTGGCCTGCATGGATACAGAAGTCTGGTAGCAGCCGGCGAAAAAGAATACAGAACAGCAATACAAAGTGGATTAACGGGGTTTAAATATACCCGGCGTCTTCTGTCAATGGATTCTACCCGTCCGGATGCACAAATTGGACGAGGCATGTTTTACTACATGATGGGAAGTGTACCGCGGGAGGCACGATGGCTTACGAATATGGTTGGGATTAGGGGAGACGTTGAAATGGGTCTTGAAGAGATCACAAAAGCTGCAAAAAGTGACAGTGCCGTATGTAATGATGCAATGATGATGCTTATGTATCTTTATGAAAAAGAGGAACGGTTTGATGAAGCTATCATTTATGCAAACCTTTTGACAGATAAATTTCCCGACAATGTTATTTTTCATTACAAAAAAGGTCAGATTTATGAAAAAAAGGGAGATATAGAAGCAGCTAATACATCATTCAATAAGGTAATACAACTTGATAATTCAAATTTGAAAGACCTAAAAGAGCTGAGTAAAGAACACGTTGAAAAGCTTAGTAAAATTAGTATGATTTTAAATTAATTTTTCAAACTTAATGCGGTATAATTCGTGATAATTTACTTACTTGTAAGTATAGTAAATTAAGATAAGTGCCTATGGGCGAAAAGCTACAGTTTCAACACCTTCTTATTTTTTTTCTTACCTCTATCATCTGCTTTTCAGTTGCACAAAATTCCTATGGGCAAGTTTCACTTACAGCAACGGAATCTTTTGAAGTTTTTTTTATAGCCGGTGAAACACGCAGCACGGAAACATCTAAAGAGATCGGAATATTTGACCTCAATCAAAATAGTTTTATTGGGGTAAATGGGTCTGATATTTCCAGATATTCAGATCAAAATGATCAACAAACCGGTTATTATTATACAGGTACAGGAAATAATCTCGCCATTGGCAGCTACTATCATAATCATGAAACTCCCGAGCTGATTTCTGTT
>JBGTFX010000070.1:0-4858 GCA_041747055.1 Balneolaceae bacterium | reverse complement strand
ACTGTTTCTGGATGTTTATAAAGAGTGGGCAGAACGCAGCAAGGTTGCAAATATCTATACATATGTTGTTAAACAGATCCCGAAGTACATTATTGAGACTCTAGCGGTGGTGGGTATTTTAATCATAGCTCTGATTTTAGTTTGGGAAGGAAGGGCTATTACAGCTATAGTACCTATTCTTGCCCTGTTTGGTGCGGCAACGGTACGTTTGATGCCGGTGTTTAACCAGGTGATCTCCCAGACAACTACTATACAATACAATGCCGCATCAGTTGAAGCAATATATGATGATTTAAAACTTCTTGAGAATGAATATCAGAACGTTCGTAAAGATATTTTAAGCGGTACGACAGAGAAATTGACACTGAAGAATTCAATTACGCTGCAGGATATTCATTACAGTTATCCTAATCAAAATGAACAAGCAGTAGCCGGCGTTTCGATGGAGATTCAACGGGGAGACGCCATTGCGTTTGTCGGGGAGTCAGGGGCCGGGAAAACCACGATGGCTGACCTGATTTTAGGGTTACTGGAACCCAAGAAAGGAAAAATTCTCGTGGATGATACAGATATTGAATCCAATATTCGTGGCTGGCAACAGAATATCGGGTATATTCCCCAGCAGATTTTCCTGTTGGATGACAGTATAAGACGTAATATTGCCTTTGGTATTCCGGATAAGCTAATTGACGAACAAAAAATTGAGGCGGCGGTTAAGGCCGCACAGCTTGAAGATCTTATCGAGAGATTGCCCGATGGAATTGATACTGTGGTAGGGGAGCGAGGGGTTTTACTCTCAGGCGGGCAGCAGCAGCGCATTGGTATTGCCCGCGCACTGTACGATAACCCACAGGTATTAGTGATGGATGAAGCAACATCTGCACTGGATAATATTACAGAAAAATTTGTGATCGATGCCATTGAGCAACTTCGTGGCGACCGGACAATTATTATGATTGCCCACCGGTTAACCACAGTAAAAAATTGCAATACAATCTACCTGATGAATGAAGGGAAGATTACTGAAAGCGGCACCTATGATGAGCTATTGGAACATAGTGATGAGTTTAGAAGAATGAATTTGGTGGATTGATGAGTTGGGAAAACTTCCAAGGTTTTAGAAACCTTGGAGGTTTGTTTCAACAACGAATCTTTATTAACGGCCGTTTTTTCACTTCATCCTCGATCCTTCTCCTTTCTTTAACATGGTAAGTCTATGGATATTTAAGTAGATTTGCCATGGACTGTAAACCCTTGAAACATGTATACAATTTGATAAACCAAAAGTAATGAGCAAAGTTTTTGTAGTAGTTGTAACCTACAATGGTGCTAAATGGGTTGATTACTGTTTTGGAAGCCTATCAACGTCATCATTACCCATCGAAACTGTGGTAGTGGATAACGGTTCGGATGATGAAACCGTGAGAAAAATTCAAGCCGGTTATAAAAATGTAACGGTAATTGAAGCTCATTCTAATCTGGGGTTTGGAAAAGGAAATAATCTTGGGATAGAGTATGCTCTATCGCAGGGAGCTGACTATATATTTCTGCTTAACCAGGATGCAAAAATAGAACCGGATACTATTGAAAAGCTGGTTCAAAAACAGAGTGAAAACCCTGAAGTAGGAGTATTATCTCCTATTCACCTGAATGGTGATGGATCAGGCCTTGATTTTAAGTTTAGCAAATTTCACATGCCGCCTGATAAATGCAAGGGTTTACTCAGTGATATCTATTTAGACAAGGATACTGATAAAGTGTATGAGGCCACCACATTGAATGCAGCGGCATGGCTGATCAGTAAACATTGCCTGGAAAAAGTTGGGGGATTCCATCCACTGTTCGATCACTATGGTGAGGATGATAATTACCTGCAGCGGGTTTTTTATCATGGATTTAAAGCCGGAATCTATCCGGAAACGGTTATTTATCATGACCGGGACGACAGAAGCAGTAACAGCTATTTTAAAGACAGCTATACATCAAGAAAAAGAGACCTTCTTAAAGAACTAACTAATCCTAATGTAGAGGACAGACAGTCATTGCTTCGGAAAAAGCTGCGTTGGTATTTTTTCAGCAGTATGGTCAGGTGTAATATTAACCAGGCCCGAGAAAACTACCGTTTACGAAAAGATTTTAACCACTATACCCAAAAACTGCATGTTTTGAACAGTGAGGAAAATAAGGCTTACCCATATTTGAATTCGGATCATATTTTTTAATTACATGAGGGATAAATTTTGAAGATTTTAATCTCATCGAAAGACTCCACATATACAAAAGGGAGTGTTGGAGGAGCTGAAACATCCATGCGGCTGCTGGCAGAAAAACTTGCCGGGAATGGGCATACGGTTCACTATGTGGCAAGGAAGAGGAGGGAAGGATTTACAATCACAATAAAAAAAATCGATGGGGTAGACGTAATTCTTTATCCCTGTTTCGATCAGGATAAGGTGTTGAAAGGGGGCTTCGCTTTTCTGAATAAAGCAAAACGCAGCTTAATAAAGCGACTTAATCATTTCATGTTTGATCGCGCAATAAGGAAGGCAAACCCGGAGGAAATAGATATTGTGTATGTCTACGACCAGCTGCCACTTCTTCGTTATTTTATCTGGAAAAAGAATTCGGGTGCCCGTTTCAAAATTGTCATGCGAATGGCCGGACTGCTTTGGTACAAGGAAATTCTTAAGGGGCCCGAAAAAAGAGAGATTTTCAGGGAGATATTCAATAAGCTGGATGCCGTCAACTATATTTCGGATGGGCTTAAAATGCTTGCTGCCAATAAGGCTGCTGAAATTGGATTGGAGCTCGATTTTCGACACAGTTTTGTCGGTGATATAGGAGTCAACATGAAGGCTTTGCCGAAGCGACAGAAAGGAGAAGTGCCTATTCAACCGTTCAGGATTATGGTGGCTACGCGGTTCAGCCTAACCCAGAAACGCCACGATCTTTTAATTGAAGCAGTTCGACTTATGGATAGTCATGTGGCGTTTGAGGTGGTGATGATTGGGGATGGGCCTCGTGAGTCATTTATTCGGAAGATGATTCAGGATTATGATTTGGAAGAGGTTGTACGTGTGGAACCGTTCAAAAACCAGGAAGAGCTTTGGAATGAAATGGTGCAGGCCGATCTGCTTTGTCACCCAACCGATTACGAAGGCTTTGGGAAAATCGTGGTAGAAAGCATGGCACTGGGACTCCCTGTTTTGGCATCCGATGTACTTCCTTTGAACAACTATATTGAAGACGGTGTTACCGGGTTTCTTGTCAAAAACACCCCGGAGGCCTGGGCTGCACGCCTGACCGAAATTCTCGAAGAGAGGCAGAAACTCCAAAGCATTTCGGAAGCGTCTAAAGAGTGGGCGCATCATCATTTAGCAGCGGAAAAGTGTGTTGAACAATACGAAAATGAGTTTCGGCAACTTCTGCAGGAATCCAAAAAAGGTGAAAAGTGATGATCACTTTAGGAATCAGAAGTACGGTAAAGAAATTTCTGTATACCCCTTTTGGATTCCGATTGAGAGGATATCTATTAGATCTTAAAGGATTTGTCGGCAAGCTATGGGCAGGGTTTTTAGTTAAGCTGGAATCATTTTTAGGATACCCGATGGAAAAGAAAAAGTTTTTTAAAGCTACCGGATATGAACTGAACCTGGATGATCCCGTTAGTTTTAACCAGAAAATTGTGTGGAATAAACTCTATGACCATTCACCTCTGCGTACACTTGTCGCCGATAAATATAGAGTGAGAGAGTACCTGGCGTCGGCATTAGGCAGCGATGAAGCCGGTAAGATCGGTATTCCGATACTGCATGTGAGTGATGATCCCGGTACAATCCCGTTTGATCAATTGCCGGAAGAGTATATCATTAAGTTCAACCATGAATCCGGCTCTAACCTGATTATAAAAGATGGACCGCAGGCCAACCGAAAGATTATCCAACTACAATGTAAAAAGCGAATGGCACGCGATTATGGCTTGCGTAAACGTGAATGGGCTTATGTCCATATTGAACGAAAATTGATTATTGAGCCGTTGCTTCGCGATGCGCACGGCCGGTTACCGGATGACTATAAATTTCACATGATTCATGGAAAGTGTGCATTTATACAGGTTGACCAGGAGCGTTTTACATTCCACTCCCGTACACTTTATGATCAGGAGTGGAACCTACTGCCCGTTTCCTATCAATACAGGCAAGGTGAACCGGTTAAAAAGCCTGTTAAACTGGACTACATGCTGAACCTTGCACACCGACTGTCTCAGCCTTTCGATTATATACGGGTTGATCTGTACGAGATTGACGGTAAAGTATATTTCGGAGAGCTGACAAACTATCCTGAGTCGGGAGATGGAAAGTTCGATCCGGTCTCTTTCGATTTTGAGCTTGGTAAGAAATGGAATGATTATGAGTAGGCCTGACAGCGTCGCCCTCACCCTCGGTCCCTCTCCCCGGGGAGAGGGAAGTTCGTGCTAAAAAAACCTTCAGACTGTTTGGGGTATGTATGTTTTTTGGGGAGTTTGAAATACAAGTGGTTGTACGGGAATCCAATTGGTTAAATGTTATCCAAGGCTGAAAGCCTTACCTAACACAGGCTGGGGCAACGCCCCAGTTATAAATAGACGCGTAATAATGGAACAGGCTGAAAGCCTGAAATAGGATTGTCTGCCGGATGAGATTGCTTTGATTTGGGGCAGAAGTGTTCACCATCCAGAGTGGAGTTGCTACATTTGAGTGGACACTAAGTTAAGGTATATTGTGGTGTTCAATAAAAAAACGAGTAATGGGTAAAAAAATAAAACGAAAAAAGTACAGTAAAGAATTTAAACTGGATGTTGTCCGGCAGAGTCATTTGC
>JBGTFX010000069.1:0-2754 GCA_041747055.1 Balneolaceae bacterium | reverse complement strand
GACCCTGAAAGGTTCAAATAAAAACCCCGGTGCATCGCGCCGGGTTAAACAGATGAATCTAAACAAGGTAGAAGCATAGTCCGATGGTTTTGTAGCAATAACCGGAACAATGAATTCCTTCAATTAACAAATTGATAGGATTATTTCCTCGTATTGCTCATAAACCTCAAAAAATTCATTAGCTTGGGGAAATATTGGTTGGCACCATTAATCCCCGCATTCCGTGCAACCCTCGCGCCTCGGAATTGCACTACATACGGCGCTAATAATATTTATTCCTCTCGGGTAAAATTATAGGTATTACATAGTCCTTCATTAGATAATTCGTGTCAATAGATGGAATTAACATTTAATTACCGGCTTTTTCACAGAATCAAAAATGATATCTTTGTGCCATGAATGAACAAAGAAAGCTATTTATTATAGGCAGCGTTTGGCCCGAACCTGATTCATCTGCGGCAGGGAGTCGGATGATTCAGATAATCGAACAGTTTCAACAAAATGGGTGGTCAGTCACTTTTGGAAGTATTGCGGGAGAAAGTGCGTTTTCTGTGAATCTGAAAGAGATGGGAATTAAGAAGGTTTCATTAAAGCTAAATGATGAAAGTTTTGATTCATTTGTGAAGGAGTTAAATCCGTCTATTGTATTGTTTGATCGATTTATGACCGAGGAACAGTTTGGATGGCGGGTGGCTGAGCAGTGTCCGGATGCCATACGAATTTTGGATACAGAGGATCTACACTGCCTTAGAGAGGGTAGAAGAAAAGCGTGGGTTGACAGCCGAGAGTTTTCCCATGATGATCTGATGAGTGAAATTGCCCGGCGAGAAATTGCCAGTATTTTTCGATGTGATTTGTCTCTGATCATTTCAAAATTTGAAATGGAGCTACTGACAGATTTTTTTAAGGTTGATCATTCTCTTTTGCACTACTTACCATTTTTGCTTGATCCGATTGAAGAATCCACGAAAGAAAATTGGACAAACTTTGATGAAAGAGAGGACTTCATCTCTATAGGGAATTTTCTTCATCAACCCAATTGGAACGCTGTTCTTTATTTGAAAGAAGAGATTTGGCCGAAAATCAGAGCAAAATTGCCCGAGGCTGAACTTCATATTTATGGTGCGTATTCATCAGCGAAAGTAGAGCAGTTACATAAACCGGAAAAAGGATTTATGGTGAAGGGAAGGGCAGAGGATGCTCAAACCGTAATGAAAAGTGCACGTGTTTGTTTGGCCCCTTTACGATTTGGTGCAGGGCTAAAAGGGAAGCTCATAGAGGCCATGCAGTGCGGAACACCAAGTGTAACAACATCAGTAGGTGCCGAAGCAATGCATGGAGAATATGACTGGCCGGGTTTTATTGAAGATAAATCTGATGATTTTGTTGAATCAGCCATAAAGCTGTATACAGATGAAAAGCTTTGGATGGAAGCCCAGTCGAAAGGTGAGATAATAATCAATAAACGATACTCAAAAAGTGAATTTGGCGAGGCATTTATGGAGCAGGTAAATCATCTTTTTTCTGCAATTGATGATTATCGGAAGAATAACTTTATAGGATCGATGTTGATGCATCATTCCATGGCGAGTACAAAATTTATGTCGCGCTGGATTGAAGAGAAGAATAAATCAAAGTGATTTTGGTAAAAGTAGTTAGATAGAGAATGAAATCTCACAAAGCCTTGTTTTCCTCCGTGGTCGCTGCGGAACCGTTGTGATCGCCGTGCTTAAACAGGTTTTAAAATAAAAGCCCCAAATTGATTTGAACCTGTGTTCGATTAAATAAATGGCTATCACCTTTTCATGAGGAGAAGCCAGCCCCGTTTCGGGGCGTCATATCCGTAGCTCCATGGGAATGCAGAGCATTTCCGTGGGGTATGATGAGGGCTTATTAAAGAAGAGCGCCGTAGGTGCGGCATTGTCCGAATGTTGAATTCAATCACAGGACATATCGCACCTACGGTGCTCGCGGTTTGGTGTTCGCTCTTAACCTATGGCCACCGCTGTGCAGTGGCCATAGGCTACGGAAATGTCGCACCTCCGGTGCTTTTTGTGTGCTCGCTCGTAACTCAATGCCACCACTTTGCGCTAACCTTGGGCTGACGTACTTTGTGTAACTGCGGTAAGTGGCAACAAGCAGGATGTATAATCTGACGTAAGAATCGAACTCAGGTTTTGAGGCTTTTTTTAAAATTTAAAGCTGATTATCTGTTTTCGAATGTCACTCTATTTACACCTACGCCGGTAATTGTAATGGATTGCCAACCTCTTGGAAGTGGAGTATCAACCTGAATGATTCCTTCGTCAGTGATTTCTAATCCACCAAATCCGGATAGAATTGCCTGGAGCATTCCACCGGCTCCTGTTGCAAAATATGGATTAGTTCCCCCGGCAACTTCAGCAATTACACCAAAAGGAGGGAGCTCATTGGGCTTATAACCTTTCGTGAAAAGTTCATATGCTTCGTCTCCATTGCCTAATCTTGAGCTGATCACAGAATACACGGAGTGAGTCATAGCGGGTCCGCGCGGATCCACTCTTTGCTGATAATAATCCAGGTTTTTTCTCATCAGTTCACGATCTGTAACAATTTTAAGCGGATAAGAGAGCAGGTTCACATCAGCCTGTTTGATCATTTCACCTTCATATGTTGCATGTTCGCGGGTTGTACCGTCTGCAAACTCCAAAATTGGAATATTATCAGCTACACGCTTCCATTGTGGATTGGGCTCATATCCAAGAATTTCAGCTG
>JBGTFX010000068.1:0-3840 GCA_041747055.1 Balneolaceae bacterium | reverse complement strand
CCCGGGGCTGATTCCAGATTTCTTTTAAACTGTTCATCTGCCATAATCCGAAGTGCTTTAAGCCGTGAAATAGCTTCCGGACTCGAAATATCACCGATAGATGCTAAATCAAATTCTGTTTCGCCGGATTCTTCAAAATAGAGGGCATAACGGAGAATGGGATCCAGAGTTGGATCAAATCGTAGGGTGACCGGTTTTTTGGCTTGAAGCGGGAGTTGAATGGCATCCAGTTTCGACATCACATCCAGGTTGGCCATGTTCATTTCGGTTCCCCAGGCAAATTCAAGAATTACATCCGATTGACCTGCACGGGAAGTTGACCGAACCTGCTGTACACCTTTTACAACTCCAACGGCTTCTTCGATTGGTTTTGTTATCAAATTCTCTACCTCAATGGGAGCAGCACCTTCAAAATCGGTCCGGATTGTAAGGGTAGGGTAGGTGAGTTCAGGCAGCAGGTTTACGTTCAACCGTGATAGGGAAACCATCCCGAATAGAAGAATTCCTATCGTAAACATGGCTATGGTAACCTTTCGGCGAATTGAGAAATCAATTAGTTTCATGGATCAATTCCCGATTAAAAAGCTGCTGTTAATAATATTTACCTTAGTACTATCCTGAAGGCTCCCCTGTCCAATTGTGACAACAATTTCATTGTCCTCAAGGCCATCAATTACTTCCACCGATTGTCCATTTGTATAACCGGTTTGTATGGATCTTTTGAATACGAGTGAGTCCCTTACCACAAATACACTTCTATTAAGGTCTTCAGAAATAATTGCTGAACGTGGAATTAAGCGGGAATTCTGGCGGGTGTCATAAACAATTCTCACCCGGCTAAACATACCTGGGCGTAATTTATCCTGGGTTTCATCTATATATACTGTTGCTTTAAAAGTGCCACTTTGGGAGTCTACTACCGGACTAATTCGTTCTACGTACCCCACAAAAAGTTCGTTGGGAATTGCATCGGCCCGAAGTTCCGCACGCTGATTAGGTCGTATTTTAGACATCTCATGTTCCGGTACATGAAGTACCGCTTTTAATCGGCTGAAATCGGTAACCCTGTATAGTTGTTGGTCTGTGCCGATCATATTTCCCTTTTTTACAAAGCGTTCAGAAATTGTACCGCTTATAGGAGATCGTACAGATGAGTTTTCGAGATTTAAAAGGGCAAGTTCATACGTAGCTTTCTGAGACTCATATTCATACTGCGCATTTTGGAAAGTTTCCGCAGCTACCAGTTTTCGATCAAATAGCTCTTTACTTCGATTAAAGTTGTTTTCAAGTCTATTGAGAGTCGCTCTCGCATTATTTACTTCCAGCTGATATTGCTCATCATCAATTTTGGCGATTATTTGTCCGGCCTGAACCTTGTCTCCCTCTTCAACATAAAGTTCTTTTATAATTCCCCTAACTTTTGAAACTACGGTAGCTTCCTGTTCAGCTTCAAGTGTGGCGGTATTAGCATAGAAAGCTGAAATATCCCCGCGATTTACCAGTCCGGCTTCAACAGGAATTAATACAGTGTTTTCAGTGGTGTCATCGGTTTGGTTATCGCTATTACCACAGGCTTGTAAGCCTATTAAAAGAAAGACAAGAAGAAGTGCGAAAACAGTGGATGTAGTAGGTTTCATGTGATTTTGCTGTACTTTAATTTTTTCGGGTAAAAAAATATACGCGCTCTCAAAAAATTAGTTACAGCAATTTATAATTCAGATATTTTTTATGGTAAATACCTGAATTATAGAAAGATAAGAGTTACATCCAGGATGAAAATTTTTATAAAGATGAAATTAAACCTATTTCAAAATGAGGAGCGCGGTAGTAAAAAGAGGACATGCAAATTTGTTGCAGGGCAAGAGTACGAACTTTGCAAAGTCCTCCTTATTTTAAAAATGTCTTTTATATATGCTGGTAATTACCCAATTCAAGAGTCCAGTCATATTCCTTAAAATCAACTGAAGGATCAGCGTCATTAGGAATCAAACCATAATCTTTCAGCATTTGAATTGCACCGGATACGCCGCCAAAATCACCCCGAAACCAACTCATCAACCTGTTAACTTCCACACGTTGTTCATCAGGAAAATAATCAGTGGTTTCAGCAAGATATTCTCTGGAGGTAATATCGAGTTGTTCTTCAACCCGATCAGGGTCGAATACAGCAATGTAGGGACAACTTGCAGCTCCGCAGTTTAGGGCGAAATGTATTCTGGGATCAACTTCTTCCCACCAGAATTTTTTTATAAAATCATCAACAAACCAACTGCTTAAATAGCCTAATGAAATCTTGATTTTTGATCTCCTCATTATTCCATGTTCAATATCATCAAAGCTAAGATTCTTGCCGGCGATAGTTACCTGGGGTGAAGAAAAGAAATTGTATCCAAACCAACTATTTCTGTCTTCAAATAATTCGGGTTTTTCCAAAAGAAGTATTTGTACATAAGCATTATAGATATTGAGCCAGAATGCTTTATTTTTTTCTTCTGTATCTAAATTTGCCCGCAGTTCATCAGCCGATACCCCTGCAATTTTTCTGGTTATCTCTTCAAAATCCTCTCCATCACGAACAGCTTCTACCAGTTGCATGGATAAATGGGCATAGGAATCTACCTGATTCGCCTGACCGGAGCCGGTAATTTCAATACTATATGCAGGTTGTACATTCATCAATAAAAAAAAATGAAGAAGAATTATTATAGCCGAATATCTCATTTTGCTTTGCCATTTGATCATAATTACTTGGTAACATGTTTAAAGATTGATTTTCTATACTATTGATGAATCCAGGTCAATAAATCTTACATGAAACCATTTTCAGATGGAATAGTGTTCAGGAAATTATCTATCCATATGTGGTGATTTTAAACCTTAGAACACTAAAAGGTAAAAAATCGCAGGATTTATAAAGAGAATGATCTAAAATAATTTATTTAAGTAATAAATCACCGTTTCGGTTCATCTATTAAAGAGAGAAGAGAACTTTGTTAATTAATATTCTTCTGAAATCTAATAAACAAACTTGATACGATGATGTATAAATATTTAAATTTTACCTTAATAGGCATAGTTTTTTCATTAATTGGTGGATTCATTTACCTTGATATTCAGGAAAAAATATTCTTAAATCCGGATGAAATCGATTCATTTACTCTGGATCCCGCCGATTTTGACCCTGATGACAAAAATGCTTCAGTTCTGAGATATGAACCATTTGGTAAAAAAAATGAAGCAGTATATGAAAAAGGAACAAGAGAGGATGGCACTCCAATTATAATCGCTACCAGCAATAATGCTATTTCAACTGTTACGACTCGGCTGAGAGGAGATGCCAATATTTTTCAATTTCTGGAATGGGAATGGAAAATTGAATCAGTTCTGGAAAAAGGAGATTTAACAAAGAAAGATGGAGATGATTATGCAGCAAGAGTATATGTTACTTTTGATTATGATCCCTCTAATTTAGGTTTTCGTGAGCGAATGAAATATCGTCTCTACAGGACATTCACTTCATTTGAAATTCCATTACGATCTCTAAACTATATCTGGGCTAATAAAGCTGATGTTGGAACAATTGCCGAAAGCCCCTTTACTAACTGGGTTCAATATATAGTTATACAAACGGGTAATGATAATGCAGGGGAGTGGATGATTGAAAAACGAAATATCCTGGAGGATTACAGAAATGCATTTGGAGAAGAACCTCCTGAAATTAGCGGGATTACAATAATGACTGACTCTGATAATACAGAAGAATCGACCCGTGCTTATTTTGGTAAAATAGTAATTTCGAAAGAGTAGTTAATAAGTTTCTTAAGAATCATTTGAAAATAA
>JBGTFX010000067.1:0-9781 GCA_041747055.1 Balneolaceae bacterium | reverse complement strand
TTGGATAAAGCGTTTAGACTTAAACCTATTGAAGTCACTTTGGAGATGAATCCGGATGATGTTTCCCCGGAATATTTAAATCAGATTCAGGCGTTTGGGGTTGATCGCGCAAGTATGGGCGTTCAATCCTTTGATGAAGATATTCTGCGATTTATGCATCGCGCACACGATCCTAAAGAGGCTTTAAAAGCACTGGAGGCGTTACAGCTTGCTAACTTTCCGTCCTATACAGCAGATTTAATTTATGGTAATCCGGGTCAGAATGAAAAGACCCTCAGCCGGGATATTGATCAGCTGTTGGCTTTTAATCCGCCACACATCTCTGCTTACTCACTCACAGTTGAGCCAGGTACTCGTTTGGGTAAAGAGGTTGAGCGTGGAGTGGTTACACCGGCGAGTGATGATACAGTAGCCAACCATTTTGATTTAGTTCGCGAGAAGCTTTCAGAGTCAGGTATTGAACAGTATGAAGTCAGTAATTTTGCCAAGCCCGGTAAGGAGGCGATTCATAACAGTAACTATTGGCGGCATCATAACTATTTGGGATTAGGTCCTTCTGCTCACTCACTATATTGGCCGGATGATGAAAAAGCTGAGCGATGGAAAAACAGATCAAACCTAAAAGACTATCTGAACCGGGATTGGGAACACGTTCGTGATGAGCAGGAAACGTTGAATTTAGAAGAGATGGCAGAGGAGAGAATTATGCTCGGCCTGCGTACAAAATGGGGAGTATCAATAGATCATTTAAATGAGCGATACGGCTATACATTTAGTGAATCGCAATTGAAATGGCTTCAATTTCAAGCCGGGGAAAATAAGGTAATTGTAAATGAAGACACTATTTCCTTTACATCTGATGGTTTACGAATAGCTGATCACCTGGTTTTTCAGTTAATCACGAAGTAAAACGGGTAACCACAATGTGGCGCCATGGTGTTCGCCTTTGAATCAATGCAATTCCATAAATAATTTGTCGACCTTAATTACACCCCTCGCATAATCATCTGAACGATGATTATGATCTCCCCTAAAGGAGATGTTTTCGCTTTGCGCAATTCAGCCCTAAAAATTACTTAACTAAAACCATTTTTCGGGTAATGGATGTTTGATCGGTTGTGATCCGATAAAAATAGACCCCGGACGATAAACCCGCCCCTACAAAGTTGACAGAATGAAACCCTCTATCAATGGTGTCATTTAAGAGAGTAGAAATCTTCCGGCCAATGCTATCGTAAATCTCTACTTTTACATTTTTTCTTGCATCAAGCGTAAATTCAATTCGGGTGGATCCATTAAATGGATTGGGATAGTTTTGAGCGATAAAATCATCGTCCGGTAACGCTGTAATAAGATTTAACTCATAATCAGAACTTAATGTGCGATTTGTGTTTATTACGCCGATTGAAAGCATGTTAAGCTCACTCCAATTCCATGTCAATTGTAACTCTTGATATGTCTCCTGAGGATTAATAAAAAATGTTTCCTGCGTAGAGCCATCGGTAAAATACCCAATCGCGTTTATGCCAACACCCGTATTTGTTGCTTCAAGTTCAATTCGAGGCTGACCTTCCCCTAAAACAGGAGATAGTATATTTATATAGTTTGCTGCAAACGGTGATACCCGTACAGCTCTAAGACTATCTGTTACTGAAAAGAGTTGATGCTGAAAATTGGGATTCGGATAGTGAAGCCGTTCGCTAAATCCGGAATCGGAAAGAGAAAACTCATCTCCCGACCCCATGTGCCAAAGGTGATTTTTGATGTGCTCTTTTGCCAGTGTCAGGTTTTTGGTTTGAAGTACCTGATCCATCGCTTCGGCAAAGTTAATCAGCGGTTCAACACTAATAATTTCCCAAACATCCACAAAAAATTCAGTGCCATAGAGTTCATGGAAATAGATCATCCATGAAACATGCCAATATGCTCCGGGTGTGGCACTGGTGGGCCTGCCGAAAATCGATAGTGAATGTGGGGAGTTAGAGTCAAGAGAGGTTTTTATAACATTGTAATAGTCATTTACATCATCAAATACGACTTCCTCCATAAGAGTTGCATCCATCTCAATCCAGTCGAAGGAACCGGCACTACCTCTCCATCGGTTAGCAGTAAATTGGATAGCGTGCTTTATTTCGTGTGCCAAAGTTACATAAAGGGCTCCAATTTGATTTCCTAATGGATGAGTATTGGGTGGAAATCCCTCAAAATTACTGTGTACCTGAATCGTAGTTGTAGAACCGGAAGAAGTTGTAGTCCCAAAAAATCCAAAGTTTCTAAAAGAAATTTCATAGGGATTATCACGTCGGAAATCTGTGAAACCGGACTGATCAACCATGTAACGATAGGATGAATCAGCCGCAAAGGCTGCAAGGTAAATATAATCAGGAATTCCTTCTGAAATTGCTTCAGGAAGAGTGCTTTCCGGAGGTACACCATCAGTTCCGGTGGTATCGTATTGAAGCACAAATATTCCGGAAGGAGTGATATACTCAAATTCCGTAGTTGAGCTTGCGGTCATCTGCTCAATTTCTAAAACTGTGGATGCACTCAACTCATTTTTCTTTTCCAAAAACGTACGCTGTACAGGTACCATACATTTAATTGGAGGAGCATCAGGATCTTGAAATTTTTCAGCTAAACTATGGGGGCGATATCCTGCATAAAATTGCTGTAACATAGCCTCATCTAAGGCAATCTCTCCTTTGAGCAGGGCATTTTCTATAGCAATTTGAGTAGGATGATGTAAATGGTGAATGGTTTCAGATTGATCTTGGCCAAATGCCATAGCGGGTAAAATCAGCCATATAATAAATAATGTGTAGCGCTTAAGGGGCATTCAGACAATATTTGGTGTATACAAGTAGTTGAAAAGATTGTAAATTGTACGTTGACTCAAAAATTAACGCTCCAACAAGATAAAACGTCTTCTCTCTATGTATCAGGTTATTCTGTATTATCACTTTTACGAAATAGAAAATGCCGAAAAGTTCTGTAAAGATCACAAAAAAATTATGTCTGATCTTGGCCTGAAGGGGCGCGTGTATATGGGAAAAGAAGGTTTAAACGGGACATTGGCCGGTACTCATGAGCAAATAGAAGTATACAAGAAGTTTGTTTGGAGTTTGGAAGGTTTTGAAAAGACAGAGTTTAAGACGGAGGAGTCAGATGTAATTCCGTTTGCGAAACTGGTGTGTAAAATCAGGGATGAAATAGTTTCTATCCATGTGGATGAGTTGAATCCGAAGGACGGTGGAAGGCACTTATCGCCGGCAGAGTGGAGGGAAACAATGGAGTCGGGTGAGGATTATATCATGATTGATGTACGAAATAATTACGAATCGAAAGTGGGGCATTTTGAAGGTGCCATCACCCCGGATGTAGAGAACTTTCATGAATTTCCAAAGTGGCTCGAAGAGGCTGATCTTCCCAAAGAGAAAAAAGTGTTGATGTATTGCACGGGAGGAATTCGGTGTGAAAAATTTTCGGTGTTGATGAAAGAAAAAGGCTGGGATGATGTGAATCAGCTGCATGGAGGCATACTTAAATACAAACATGAAGAGGGTGGAGAGCATTATAAAGGGAAATGCTTTGTATTTGATGATCGTCTCGTTGTACCGGTAAACGAGGGAGATTTACAACCGATAGCCCGCTGTGAAATTACGGGGCAGCCGGCTGACAGTTACATCAATTGCGCAAATATGGAGTGCAATAAACTGTTTGTATGTTCTGAAGAAGGGGCGCATTTAATGGAAGGGTGTTGCAGTGATAATTGTAAAAAAAGCGAATTTAAACGCCCGTTTGATCCTGACCAGGCGTTTAAGCCATTCCGAAAATGGTACAACTATTTTGATGATGATTTTAAAGAGCGGGAAATTCAGAAGTAATCATTAACCTGTCAGGTTTCGTATATTTTACATTCACGATTTTAACTAGAAAAACCTGACAGTTTCCATAGTTGCCTTAGTTATACTTTAAATTTTCTGTTGAAGTAAGAAGCGTGTATTTGTTCTGCTGAACAGCTTGATCAGCCGCCATTTTGGCGTACATTTCACCATTGCAGTCGTAATTAATGTTAATATTCCCACCAAGATCAATATCAATTGGGTCTCCGGTGTGCCCTGAAGTTTCACCGATCAAAACTGATCCATTAATGGTTGGGGTACCGCGGCCATCAAAAGCAAAAGCATTTTCAAAAATCACCAAACCATTAAAGGTGAAATTACCGGCAACACTTAAAGAAGCGTCTTCCATTTCCATACTGTTATTTGCTCGTATAACTAAAATTCCAAATCCTTCTTTATGTGATCCAGTAAGCTTTACATTTCCGTCTATAAAGAATATCCCCGGATTGTCAGCAGTTCCTAAATTATCTCCGAAATCTGAATTTACTTTAATAGCACTTCCGGAATTTTCAAGACGTTCTATCAATTCATCAGTAGGTTCGTAGTTTAAATTAGGATTAACTACAATATCTTCATTTAGCATGTCTCCACCCGCTTTTTTTAGCGGCTCTTCTAATAATTTATCTTTTGTTGTTTGAGAATGTACTGTAATCGGGGGTTTGCTCTCCTCACAGTGTGGCGCAATACCATTTATTTCATGAGCAGCGCCATCCACATTGAAATTCCCCACATCCGTAGGTAATTGCAGAGCCCCTTCAAAATCGGGAACCAACTCAAAGAATGGCCGCTTTTTAAAATGGCTTCTTACCTCAACGTTTCTATTTCCAAATTTCTCACCAAGTTGAGCTCTTGAATAAAACCAGAGTTTATCATGTTCGCCTGTTTCCCAAAAATCATTTTCTACGAAATCAGTATGTAAACGAACCTCTAACCCCTGTACTGTAGTTACCCACGCCGTTGCCTCGGTGTCGTGTTTATTCGGCCAGTTTTCATCTTTGTTTATGTGCTGTGTAGCCATCTGTATGGCTGTATGCGCGGCATTTTTTGCCATCGTGTATTCAGCATAATTTACTGTGTTTTGTGTAAGTGCTTTTCCTTGGTTGGATGTACTTATACTCACTATTCCCAACGATACCAGTACACCTGCACATATAATTAACATTGCTCTACCCATAACAGTACCTGTTTAGTTGTTTTGTAATTGTAAATTGGTTGGAGTAAATCTTTTTTCCCATACAGAACGAATAAAGCGTCCTTCATCAGAAGCCCTATGTGCAATTCTTTCTCTGCTTTGAACCTCAAGTGTCACTTTTAATTGTCTAACACTCGGTACATTAGATCCACAACCAAGTCCCGTAATATTAGTGTTAGACCCTACCGTTTCATAATACTGAACATCAAATGTGGTGACCCCTATATTTATATCTGAAATATCTTCACTGACGACATTATTTTCTTCATCCAGAACAGTAACAGTTCTTTGTAGGGTTCTTTGGTTGGGATTTGTGGTTGATATTTCATCTTCAGTTAAAAGACGCCATTCAATACGTTCAGGAATTCGTGTTTCATCAGCACATTCTTCGTCCGTTTCACAAAGATTTCGAAAAAAGCGAATTCTATTTACCTGTGCACAATCCATCACTCTTATGTCACCCGTTTCAGGATTTCGGGTGACATCGTTTACATTATATCCCATGTTCGATAAATCATCATTCAGCATGTCCGCAATATCGGTTACATACTGTCTGTTCATCTGAGACAGTGTTAATTCCGCGCCACTATTTTGAACGCGAAAATTCATCATAACAATACCTAATATGATAACACCGGCTATAATATAACTCGTTACAATTCCCAGGTTCATGGTTTTACTTTTTGTTAATTACTCAGCGTAATAGTTTCGGATAAACTCTAACTGATAAGTTCTTGGCTCATCACCACCACGTAAAAATTCACTTTTTACAGTTACATCAATTTTTTTGAATGTCGTTTGCGTTTCAACCTTGGCGAAATTATTCTCATCGTCAACATAATAAACTTCAACGCCGATACTAAAATCACCGTGAGGGGTGGTAATTATCTCGCTCCAGTTATGATAATCTTCAAAGGCTGTAAAATCTGATCGTTTCCTAAGTTCTTGCTCTTCTTCTGTGGGAAATAAGCTTGAATGTGTAAAACCACCGGGAATAATCGTTGGAGGCATTTTATGCTGAGTTATTATATCAAAACTTTTTGCCCGAGCTTCCTCAATTATTTCCTGACCAAGTGATATAACTTCCTGTTCCAACTCACCCTCAATTTGCATCGTTGAGTTTCGCTGGATCATATAATTGGCGTTAATAAGAATCATTGAGAAAATGAGCATTGCAGCCATTGTTTGTAATACTTCACTAAATCCAATCATTGGTGTACCTCAAAGTGTGTAATGAAGAGTATGATATCAAATAAAAATAAATCATACATTTTTTTATATAACGTATGTAATTATATAGAGTTTAGACTGTATAGTATAGAGTGTAACTTAGAGTGTTTGTTACAGTTTTTGATTGTTTAATTTTTAAAAGCCTGAAGAGCATGCAGATGGGGAAACCTAATAATTAAACATAAAAAAACCCTGAATCGGAAACCGACACAGGGTTAAGTGCAAGTAGTGAAGAACCAGTCTTCATTTTGTTTGCGATTTATTTGGCCATCAGCTTTTTGAAGTCATCCAAAGTGGAGCGGACTGCATTCGCTGATTCATTCAAAAGATCTCGCTCTTTTTGATCTAAGTCAACCTCTATGATCTCTTTTATTCCGCCATGGCCCAATTTAACGGGTACTCCTAGGAAAAGATCATCAATCCCATATTCACCATTTAAAAGTACTGCACAAGGAAATATTCTATTTTGATCGAGCATAATTGCTTCAACCATTTGTGCAGCTGCCGCTCCGGGAGCATACCATGCAGATGTTCCCATCAAACCGACAATTTCACCGCCGCCTTTTTTGGTTCTTTCCACAATTTCATCCAGTTTTTTCTCATCGATGAGTTGGGTTACAGGAATTCCGGCAACGGTTGTAAAGCGGGGAAGAGGAACCATAGTGTCTCCGTGGCCGCCCATTAGCAACGCCTGGATATCTTTTGGAGATACTTCCAGTTCGGTTGCTAAAAATGCACGATATCGTGCCGTATCCAAAATTCCGGCCATTCCCATTACTTTGGTTGAATCCAAACCACTTGCGACATGAGCAACATAAGTCATCACATCCAACGGGTTCGAAACCACAATGATAATAGTGTTAGGAGAATGCTTTACAAGCTCTTTCGAAACGCCATTTACAATCTTTGCGTTAATCTCGAGCAGATCATCACGGCTCATTCCCGGACGCCGGGGGACACCGGCTGTAATAACACACACATCAGAATCTTTAGTGTCATTATAATCACCTGTTCCTATCAGTTTAGTGTCAAACCCATGGATAGGCGAAGCTTCCCATTGATCCAGAGCACGACCTTTTGATGGGAAAAATGTGTTGTCGTCTACTTTTTTCTCAATATCTACCATTACAACCTCTTGTGCAAAATCACGTTGTGCAATGGTAAGCGCAACAGTTGATCCAACATTTCCTCCGGCTCCAACTACGGTAACTTTCATATATCTGAATTGTTTAATTATGGTTTGATTTAATTATAATCTTAAAATAGGTAATTATTCACTTTTTTGGCGATTGTCTAATCCCCACATTAATTTGCTTCGCAGTGTTTTAAAATAGGTTTGATCTAAAAGCTGAACCAGCTTAACGGTGAAGTCACTTTGCGTGATCTCAACCTCGTTTATATCACCGTTGAAAGTCTTTCCATCATAAGAGAACAAAATATGCTCCGAATCGTCTTCAATCTTAATTACTAGTGATTTATTAGCAGGTATTATTAGTGGACGCGTGGTTAGTGTATGTGGGTTGATGGGTGTGACTATCATGATAGGGGTCCCGGGCATTACAATGGGTCCACCGGCTGATAAATTATAGGCAGTAGATCCGGTAGGGGTGGCTACAATAAGTCCATCGACCCAAAATCGGTTCAAAAGCTCACCATCATAAAAAGCGTTTAAGGTAATTAAAGATGAGGTGTCTTTTTTTGTGAAAAGCAGTTCGTTTAGAGCAAAGCATGACATTCCGTTATCAGATGTTGCCTTCAATAGTGCCCGTTCATCAATCCTGAATTTATTATCCACTAAATCCTGAAGTGCATTCTCCGTTTTATCAGGCTGAACATTTGCCATAAAACCCAATTTCCCGGTATTAATTCCTAAAATAGGAATTCCGGATTTTTTCACAATTTGTGCAGAATGCAACAGTGTTCCATCACCTCCAATGGCTATTACAAAATCAGTGCCTTCAATACAGTCTTCCTCCTTATCGAAGAGATGAATAAGGGGAGAATCAACAAGGTCAGTAAAATGATTACCCAATTTATCTTGAATATGTAAATCGTGCCCATTTTCTAAACACCATCTAACAGTGTTGTTCAAAGGTGCTTTTATAGAATATTTATCCGGGTTAGCGAGGACACTTAATTTCATGTAGAATTAATCTTGTTCATGAACTTGCACTGACTCCATAAACAGCTTCCATGGAACCTCACTGTTTTTAATTCCTGAAACAGTGGGTAAATATACACCGGTAATTGGAGTACTCATTTTCAGCCAATATTTAGAATTTCGTTCAATTAATAAGTCGTGAAAAGAATCACCACTCACTGTGTACATAGCGGTTTCTCGGGTGGGAACACGAATTTCAAAAAGACTTATAGTTGCATCCGGCTCTATAAATTCATTTTGAAGCTGAATTAAGAAAGTTAGTACATTAATATCGTCCGTATAGGCAACCAGGTAAGAAGAATCGGGTTCGGAGATGCTTTCTACCTCTTCCGGTTCTTCACCAAATCCAAAAGATGCATTTATATCGAGCGTTGACAAATCTGCTGTGGAAAGACGATTTTTAAGCCAGTTGAGATTTACATGATCCGTTTCATTGAAATAGATATAGGTGGTGCGTTCTGCATCCATTTGTGTAATTCCATACTCATCTTCATAAATAAATTGCAAATTTCCTTCTCCATCGGTGAGTTGCTGAGATATTTGAGGGCCAATTTCCGGGAGCCAATGTATATCTCCTCGGGCAAACTGTTGAAACAATGTTCGTTCTTGATTTCCGGTTACAAAATCAACCCGATTTACTCGCGGTTGTTCTAATCTACTACCGGCGCGTTCAGAACCATCAAGTGAGAGGGTTATTCTGTCTGTTGTTCTATCTCTAAATAGATAAGAACCGGTTCCTACGGGTCTTCCGGAAAGTCCTTCACCAGTGTTTTGTACTGCTTCTCGCGGATAGATGAAAAGATATGGTGAGGCTAATTTTTTTATGAAATCTTCATCCGGCTCCTGAAGTAGAAATACTAATGTTTGAGGGTCTTCTACAATAATTCCAGAAACTTCTTCAAGTACTCTTTTTCGCTCTTCAAAAAGTTGGCGTTGCTCTTTTGCAAAGCTGCTGTATCCTTCGATATTCATTAATAATTCTGATGCAGTAGTGGGAACCCCTGCTAGTGCGGTGCGTTCAAAAGCCCATTTGATGTCCGATGCCTGTAATCGTCTTCCAATTCCGCTTTGAAAAACAGGCCCATCATGGAAAAAGAGGTCTGATTTGATTTTAATTCTGTATTCTAAGCCATCATCGGAAATGGAAACTTCATCTGCAATTGCAGGAACAACCTCACCTGATTGATCCAAAGTAAACAGACCATCATATATAAGAGACAATACCCGCATAGTGCTAAGATTATCTGCAAAAAGCGGGTCGAAATTTTCTACTGCATCCGTAAGACCAATGGTGAT
>JBGTFX010000066.1:0-3336 GCA_041747055.1 Balneolaceae bacterium | reverse complement strand
GCAGATGAATACTTACATTAAAAGGCGAACCACCGGCTCGTTTATAAGTAGGAAATTGATCCCATAAAATTTCACCAAAGTTTAAAATAATCTGTTCTTTGTTGTCGAAACGTGCCATAAAAAGTAATAGTTGGGGCTGATGGATTTTCTTACCAGAAATAGCCAACAATAAGCGCCGTTAGTGCTAATAATATAAGTGATTGAATTCGGTAGTTTTTCCACCACGCAAGGCCTTCGAGCTCTTTTGTATCTTCATCATACATTTTCTTGCTCCATGTATACTTCTCAACTACTTCGGGATCGGGAGCTTCTGTATTTAAACTAACACCTATCATGATTGACCCGTTGATTAACAACAGCACAAAACATGCATATAGGAAGTGGATGTCCATAAGTCCAAATATTTCGTTGGAAAAGAATCCGAAGATACCCAGCGGAATACCTACCGCAAGAGTATAGAATGCACCGTGGCGATTCGCACGTTTCCAGAAAATACCCATTATAAAACATACTACAATGGGTGGCGTGATGTATGCAAGGATTGATTGCAAGTAAGTCCAAAGAGTTTCGAACTGAATGATTTGTGGAGCCCAAAGAACGGCAAAAATCATAAAGAGAAATGTGACAACCCGGCCAATGTTAACCAGTGAAGCTTGACTTATGTCAGGTTTGTAATATTTCACAAAGTCCATGGTGACAAGGGTAGAGGCGGAGTTAAGAGTTGAATCTATACTAGACATAATTGCGGCAATCATAGCAGCGATTATGAACCCTCTGAGTCCTACGGGTAACAAATCAAATGTAAGGGTAGGAAATACTAAGTCAGGGTTAGGAAGGTCAGGATAAAGGACAATAGCTATGGTTCCCGGAAGTACCATTAAAAAGAGAACCGGAAGTTTGAGAAGCCCTGCAAAAAGGGCACCCCAACGTCCGTGATTGATGTCTTTTGCACCAAGTGTTCGCTGAACAATGAACTGATTAGTTGCCCAGAAATAGAATCCTATAATAAAGACCCCCGTAAATAATCCCGGCCATGGCAGGAAAGAGTTATCAGCCGGTAAAATCAGGTTAAGTCCATTTTCGGGAGCCGCGTTTACAAGTTGGTCCCAGCTGTCTAACTGGCCAAACGCCAGAAACGCTATAACGATTGATCCAATAATCAGAATAACGGCCTGAACAGTATCAGTAATAACAACGGCGGTTAATCCACCGAATATTGTATAGACACCGGCCAAGACTCCCAAAATGGCAATCGGAATCCATATAGGGGCTTCTGGATAGAGCATTTGCATAACGATACCACCGGCATATAAACCGGCGGCGGCATCAATAAACATATTTGCAAAAATGGTGAAGCCGGAAAACATTACCCTTGATCTTCGATCAAAACGGGTCTGCAAAAATTCCGGCATGGTATATACTTTAGACTTCAGGTAAAAAGGAAGAATAAAAAAGACGAAAAAGATAAGGATCAGAGTTGCTGCCCATTCGTAGTTAAAGACAGCAATACCGCGAGCGTATCCTTCACCTGCGAGTCCAACAAAGGAACTGCCCGACATATTTGAGGCGTAAAGTGAGAATCCTACAAGTGGCCAAACCAACCGGCGGCCGGCAAGGAAATAATCTTCAGAATCTTCTGTTTTTCGTCCTACCCAAAACCCAAGTATAAGAGCGCCAACAATATACCCAATTATGACAATCCAGTCGAGGAGTTCAATTTGAAACTCAGCCATAAAAATATCCCGATTATATTAATGGACACGACTTAAAAAGCACATCCAGTTTATTTTATTCGACCTATTTACTGAATGTGGGGCTTCTATGCAAGCTGATAAACTGAATAAATAATACCGGTTGTGGCTAACTTTTTATCCCATAAATTTCTTTCCAAAGAATATCAATAATTCCCCGTTCGTTTTTAAGAATAAGTACCTCGGGTATGAATCTGTAGTTAGTTGGATCTTCCGTTCTTGTTCAGCAGGAATTTTACTTTCTGGTACAAACTATTCAGTTTGTTACTTGAAAGACTCAATCAGATCTTCTTAAGATTTTCCTGATTATGGGCCATAAATAGTTAGAAATAAAATTGAAGCCCTATAGAGTGAGAAGTACCAAACCCCGTTCGAAAAGGAACCAGTGCATAATTTACTCTAATAGGATCAATTGACATCCCTAAGCCAAAACTGAGGGGTCTTTCTGTTGGACCCCATTTATACCCGGTTTGCAAATAAAACAAGTCTGCTACATCTGCACTAATTGCTACAGCCAGGAAATTATTTCCTTTATCCTGTTCTAAAAAATCTGTGGTTGATACTTCTTTAAGCGGGATGATATAATCTGTATGGAGAGACAACAAAATGGGCAGATCATTTTTCCCGGGAGTTGTTAATTCAATCAGATTTGCCATCAAACCTACTTTAAATGTAGCGGGCAATTCTGTTGATACATTATCAAGCTCCTCCATCTCACCGATATTTTGGAGTACTGCACCCATCCTAACCCGTTCATCAAGAATTGAACCCGTTATACCGGTTGTAAAAGCATAACCATTAGCTCGAAATTGAAAAACCTCTTCCCGTAGATAGTGGGTTGTTATTCCGGCTGACAGCGGACCCAATTTGTAAGCGGCTGATGCGGTCAAAGAAAGATAGCTGATTGAAAACTCACCCTGTGATGGTCCGGGTTGATTCTGTGCCTGAAATCCATCTGACCGGGAATTGTAAACCCCAAAGCCAATTGCATACGAATCACGTAACAAATTAACAGAAGCGAACTGATTAGTTACATCTGCAATCCAGAGTGTGTAATTGAAATCGACACTTGATGACGTTTCAAGAACCAATAGGGCAGGGTTCGAGTATATGGCTGAGGAGCCGGTAGGAGTAGCTGTAGTGGCTTCATTAAGGGACAGTAATCTCGAAGAAGGCCCGATGTTCAGAAAGTCCATTCTGCTGCCTGTATCCTGGTTTTGGGCGAACAGATCACCTGCAAAGGACAGACAAATCAGTAAAAGTAAAGACTGCTTCATAAATGTAATCGAATGAAAAAAACGTGAATGGATGAAATTTCGTCGAATCGTGTAAAATAGTGTGCGAATGACCGGTGAAAATGTGTCTATTGATAAATGTAATGAAAAACCAGCGATGGATTGAATATTAGTGTTTTTTTACAAATCATTGGCTTGTAATCGATCACGAGGAGAGAAAATCGTTATTAGTAAATGCGACTAAAAGTGAAAAAGAGAGTATCGTCTATTAAGCTTAGGTTGTGGTATCCTTGGTAGGTTTAAAAAAGAGGGATAAGTACTTGATGAATGCACAAGCCTCAATGTTAACT
>JBGTFX010000065.1:0-3610 GCA_041747055.1 Balneolaceae bacterium | reverse complement strand
GTCCCGGTGTGGCAAGTTCAACAAGAATATCATCCGTGACCCGGTTATAAAAACCGAACTCCGCAGTCAATCGCCGTTCGAACAATCCTATTTCAATCCCGATGTCGGTTTGTGTAGTCGTTTCCCATTTCAGATCGGGGTTTCCTGATTTAGCAAATGTTGCAGCAGGAAACATTACATCCGGATTTCCGAAAACCGCTAGCAGATTTGCATTTATACGCGAAAAACGGTCCAAAAAACTGATCTTTTCATTTCCGATCATTCCCCAGCTCGCGCGAAGTTTTAAATTGTCAATCAACGTTACAGATTGCATGAATGATTCCTGATCCAGATTCCACCCCACTCCTACAGAAGGGAAGGTGCCCCATCGGTTTTTTTCTGAAAATTTCGACGAGCCATCGCGGCGAAGAGTTAGCGTGGCAGTATATTTGTCGTCGTAAGAATAAACCACACGTCCTAAAAACGACATCATATTATAGAATTGATTTGGATCCACCGTATTTCTGATAGAGGATAACGTATTGATATTATTAGCCTCATCAATAATATTGGAGGGTTGAATGAATCTGAAATCGGGCCCGTCGCGTATTATATTTTGGCCCGACAACTGGATCACTTCCGATCTTACCTGCTGCATGGTTAAACCAGCAACGGCATTTACCTGGTGCCTGTCAAAATCTTTGATATAATTAATCGTATTCTCCCAAAGAAAGTTGTAATTGATCCCCTCGGCTTTAAAGAGATCGCTAAACTCATTGTTTTGCTGAGAAGCCGTGCCATCGGGATTAAATACAGTAAATGCAGGAGTAAAATTTGTGGTACGGCGTAATGCAGCATCGGTTCCAAAACTGCTTCTGAATAAAAAATCATCGGCCAAAATAATCTCGCCAAAAATATTCCCGACAAACCTCACTCCACTGTTAAAGTTGTTTGAATTTTCCAGGTCGGCAAGGGGATTTCCAACATTCGGGACCGCACCGAAACTCCCTCCTTCCTGAAACGGTTCCCGTACTGGCTGTGCACGATATGCCGAAAACACAACATTAGGAGCTACGCGCTGCCTGAAGGGTGCAATGGTAATATTATTGCCGAATTTAACCTGGTTGCTAATCCGATAGTTATTGTTGATTTTTAGGGTAATACGCTCAAAATTTGACTTGTCGATAATGCCTTCCTGCTGAAAATAACCCAGGCTAACGTAGTAATCAGACCGATCCGCTCCCCCGCTTACGGAAATATGGTGATTCTGTATGGGGGCAATATCAAAAATCAAATCCTGCCAGTCTGTGTTTGGAACAGCATCCACATTATTGAAAGAACCGGGACGGATTTCATTTGATATGATGGCAAATTGCCTGCCATTCAACAGATCAATTTTTCGTTCCAGTTGCTGAAACCCACCTTCAGTTGAAACCGAAATCACAGTACGGTCTTCACGCCCGGCTCCTGATCTCGTTTGCACCAGGATTACCCCGTTCGCGCCTCTTGAGCCGTAAATAGCCGTAGCGGATGCGTCTTTCAGAACTTCCATGGATTGGATATCCGAGGGGTGTAAAAATGAAATATCGTCCAGAATCACACCATCGACTACATAGATAGGTGATGAATTATTAAAAGTACCCACCCCGCGAATTCTTACTGCTGTACCGGCACCGGGTGCACCCGAGGTTGTGGTAACGTGCACACCGCTGGCCCTGCCCTGCAGCGCTTGTTCAGCATCCAGGGTGGTTATTCTGCCAATATCTTCTGCCGATACCTGGCTGATTGCACCTGTAACATCACGTTTTCGCACCGCTCCATAACCGATCACCACCAAATCGTCAAGCATCCCGATGTCTTGTTGCAGCTCTACAAACAGCTCATCCTGCCCCTCTACATCCAATTCCCTGGACATAAATCCTACGAAAGAAAATACAAGCACCTTTTCGTCGGACTGCAGCGTGAACCTGAAATTCCCGTCTCTGTCGGTCACCGTTCCACGAGTATCGCTATCCTTCACACGTATGGTTACACCCGGCAGCGGCTCTCTCGTTTCAGCATCAACCACAATGCCGTGAATTGCTTGTTGAGCGGAGGCATCCTGGGGGTGGAACAGTCCCGCTATTATAAAAACAAGGGCAGTAAATAAAAGTTGATTGGATCTAGTCATGTCTGGAAATCGCCTGGTGATTTTTTTATAGGTTATACTCATACCTAATCATGGATTAATACATTTTCTGATTTATCAAGCCAGCCTCCTGTAAAGCCTGCTTTTTTGAGACCTTTCCGGATATATTCATTTTTCTGTAAAATGTCCCAGATAAGCCTCGATTCAAAATTTTCAAGCTGAATGAGAATTGGTCCCTGGTCTATTCCTATGTAATCCGGGTTGAACCAGCCCTCCTCTTGATACGTAAGGTTAAACGAGTCCAGGAAACCGTACTCCATATACAGCTTATCCCCAAATTCCTGCTTCATGGTGTACAAAGCATTTAATGTTTCTTCCGGAGCAAACGGGATGGAGCCACCGGCAGCCGTAGGAACAATGGTACCGTCGTCCTCCTGATATCCAGTGGCAGCACCACGGGCGTGATAGGTTCTGAACCGGACCGTTTTGTCACCGATCACTCGGGTTTCGTTGGCAGGACCGTCACTTGCTGTTAACCCCCATATATTTTCATTATAGCCTTCAAATCCGAGTGGATTATCTATACCGTATGCACGATTGGATAGTGTAGCACGGCGGGAATTCTCAAAATAGTCAATTCCTTTGCCTTGCATGTATGCATCCTTTATACCTTTGAAGTCGATAAACATTTGGGAGTATTGATGGCCAAACAAAGGACCGAAATTTATATGTTCGTAACCGTAGAAATTGGCCCATTTATTTGTTGACGTCCAAACATCCCAGGATTCATCAGGAATAGGGTGAGACGGCGAACCTAACCCGAGAATAATTAATATCATTGATTCATCATAGCCCTCCCACTGGGATTCTATAAAGCCGCTTTCGGGGTGCCATCCCATCGACATGGTTGAATTCCCATCCATTGCCCAATCCCATTCAACACGCGTATATAAACGATCTGCCAGCTCCCGGATGCGGTTCTCGGTGCTGTTTTCTATATCAAAATAACTTTGTGCAGTAAGCACCCCGGCCATCATCAAAGCCGTATCGATAGTGGAAAGCTCTACTTGCCGGTATCTCGTGCCGGACTCATAGTTCAGAAAATGGTAGTAAAACCCGCGGTATCCGGCAGTTCCTTCGGCACCATCTCCCTGCGGTGCATCCCAGAGCCATTCAAGTACATTCAATACACGATCAGCCCCTTCCTCCCTGGTGATATATTCATTGTGAATGCCTATGATGTAGGCGGGCAGTGCAAACCCGGTGGCAGCAATACTTGTAAAACGTTTGGTCGGATGGCGGTCATCCGTTTGCCAGGTCGTCGTATCCACAACCTCCCAAAAATAGGTGAAGGTTCGCTGTTTAAGATCTTCAACAAACGTAACCGGAACACCGTAATATGTACCTGCCGAATGAGCTAAAGATTGATCTGTATCTATTGAATCTTGTTGGGAAATTTCCTGGGATAAAAAATTCGCAGAAGATACCTGGCTAACCTGCACC
>JBGTFX010000064.1:0-9877 GCA_041747055.1 Balneolaceae bacterium | reverse complement strand
AATGAAGTAAAGTATTTAGGTTTAACTCAAATTGTATTAGGGTTGATCAGTTCCTACTATATTGAGTATGGTCTCCTTTTATGGGCTATTGGTTTTGGAGTTGTCCATATCGGCTACGGTATTTTTATACATTTTAAATATGAGCAGTAATAGTGAAAGTATCATTCGATGATTTACATAAAGCTTTTGAAAGCAGAGTCAGGCTTGGAATTATGTCAACCCTGGCTGTCAATGATTCCCTCGACTTTACTTCACTAAAGGAATTCCTAAACGTGACCGATGGAAATTTGGCAACCCATATTAAAAAATTGGAAAAAGAAGAGTTTATTGGGGTTGAAAAATCCTTTGTAGATAATAAACCCAATACCAAATATTTTATGACCCCTGAGGGGAAAAAGGCATTTGATGAGCATCTTAACGTGTTGGAGAAAATTATTCAATCACAGAAATAGTTTTACCTGATCAGGCTTTTTTTTGCCCAATTACTTTGTAATTAAAAGTACTTTTAAATAAAATAATGGGCCCACACATAATAAATAAACACAGTAAAATTCCGATTCTCATCACACTCGTTGGTATTCTATTGTTGACATTCATGATCATCGAAGATAGTGAGCCCGGTGATATTCCCCTGCTATTAATTTTAGTGGGAACAGTTTGGCATTTCTACACCCGCTCTAAAACCTAATTGAAGCACAAGTTTATCAAAAAAACAAAACCAAATGATCAACCACTTAACAACCAAACATTACAGGTATTTCTTATGAACTCCGATAATAATCTTTTCAAATCTATAGCAGGCATTGTAGTTGCTATAGTTTTTTTACTCCTAATACCAATCATAGCAATGCAGTTTACTAATGAAATTGTTTGGTCACTCAGCGATTTCATTTTAATGGGGTTTCTTCTGTTTATCCCGGCTTTAGCCTATACACTTATCACCAGAAATACGGGTGATATAATTTATAAGGTTGCTCTGGGTTTTGCGTTGTTTACCGGATTTTTCCTCATTTGGTCAAATCTTGCGGTTGGCATCATCGGGTCCGAGAATAATGCCTTTAACCTTTTGTATTTTGGAGTGATTATAGTTGGTATTATTGGTGCTTTTATTGCCAGTTTTAAACCAAAAGGGTTGGCACTCACGATGTTTGCAATGTCCATTGTTCATGCATTGATTACAGTCGCTGCTTTTATCACAGGCATGCATCAATTACCGGAGGTTACCGTGTTTCATATATTTGCCGTAAATGGATTCTTCATTACTATTTTTATTGTAGCTGCAATGTTATTTCGTTTTGCGGCAGTGGATCAGGTAAAGAATCCAGAATTAGAAACCTAATAGTTAATAGCTGTGATCAGGATTTGATCATCACTCAATTTTTTATAAGAAATAGGTGACGGTCAAATTCGTTGCATTTCCATTAAGAGGATGGTCATTTAAAAAGAGAATAATAGGAAATCAGGAAAGAAAAGAAGAGTCGCAAAATGAACAGGATAAGAAAACGGGTACGATGGATCCTGAATTAAATTTTCAATTAGCTAATGATATGAAACTTTTAATTTAATTAAGCATTTATCCTTAAAGTATTATTCGTTTCAAAATAGAATTCAAGAGTCAAATGCATCTTCCTGATATTTCCTCCATACTACTTTTTGGAACAGATAATGTTATTGCCCTTTCTGTCATCCGAGCAATAGGGACTGCATTACCCCATACATCTATTTACACACTGTCTACGGAATCAGATGAAATCCAAATTTCAAACTATTCAAAATTTGTCAGTCGCCACCACTCCTTAAAAAGTTTGAAGGGTGAAGAGTTATTGCGGGAAGTAATCCTTCAGATAAAAAATACAGGTGCCGAAATTTTATTACCCATAGATGAAGACAGTGTACGGTTTGTTTCAATTCATTTTAATAAAATTAAAAATTATGTAAAGCTTCCCCCCCTCTCATCTGCGGACCTTTTGGAATCCGTAATCAATAAAGACAAACTGGCTGATTTACTACTAAAAAAAGGGTATCAAACGCCTGAAACGTATCCTGTTAAAGATCTTGACCCAATTTCTTTGCCAAAAGATTTTTTCCCATGCTTGCTGAAGCCAATTCGCGGATCAGGCGGAAGGGGTTTTAAAAGAATTGATGATTTATCAACTTTCGAAAATCTTTTGCTTAACAATAAATACGAAAATTTTATTATACAGAAGCTAATTCACGGCAGAGATATAGATTGTAGTCTTCTGGCTGTAGATGGGGAAATCAAAGCGCATACAATTCAGCGGGGACTTGCTCAGGATGGTTACTCTTTTTCTAAAGCATTACGTTTTAAGAAAAATAAAAGACTGTTTCATCATGTTGAACAATTTATACGGGATATTGGATACAGCGGTATTGCCCATCTCGATTACATTTTTGATAATAGAGACGGAATGCCAAAACTAATTGATTTTAACGCGCGCTACTGGTCTACTTTAGAAGGATCGAAAGTAGCAGGCATAGATTTTACACTGCTAAATTGCCTTGAAGCAATGAATGTACCATACAGTAAACCCGGTTTTAAATGTTGTAATTACTTGCTAGGCCGAAGTGTTTTTAGTAGGTTCAAGAAACCTTTTAATAGGCAAATACCAACTTTTACGGATCTGAAAAGCCGCATTTCTGACCCACTGCCCGAACTGCTTCGAATTTTTTTAAATAGCCAAAATATTTTTCATCCTGGCAAAAGAAAGACACTAATCCAATAAATAGTGTCTAAAAACCTTCGACAGAGTTTGAAATATGCTCCATCTTACTTGAAATTGTTAAAGAAATCGAAGCAACGTATCCCAAAAGCTTTAAATCATCCCACAAAAGGATATGTGGAGCATTGATTATGTACAATTGATTCGCGCCTTAAATCTGTCCTTTTAAACATTCCAATCTTGTATCACTTTAACCGAATCCATATCATCACTTCATTCTTTTCTCTAATAAAATATCGGTAAATATTCATGGCAGATAATTTTCAGCAATGGTTTGATGGATTTGCAATTTCAGGATCATTGCTTTACATGCTAATCAGCACAGCCATTTTACTATTTGGCCTTATTGTAGCAAGAGCATTGGTTTCCAGATATATTCGCCGGAATGTTTCATCCATGGATTTAAGAAGGCGCTGGTTAACACAGACCCGAAATGGATTGATTTTACTGCTGCTGTTGGGACTACTTTCAATTTGGGGAGAAGAACTTCGAACGCTTGCCTTATCCATAGTAGCAATTGCCGTAGCATTTGTAGTAGCTACAAAAGAACTGATATTATGTGTAACAGGATCTATTCTTAAAACAGGGGCCAGTTCATTTACCATTGGTGATCGCATACAGATCAAAGATTTTCGGGGAGATGTAATCGATCAAAATCTGCTGGCTACAACAATTCTTGAAGTTGGACCGGGGAAAATTACACACCAGCGAACCGGCCGAATGACGGTCATACCCAATGCCCTTTTTGTATCAGAACCGGTCATTAATGAAAGTTTTACCCATGACTATATTTTGCATGTATTTATTGTCCCTTTCAAAAGGGAAGATAATTGGCAAGAAGCACAAAAAGCATTTTTGGAATCCGCAATTAGACACTGTCAGCCTTACCTGAAAGAAGTTCGCAGCCATATGAAACGAATCAGTGAAGAGCGAGGGCTTGATGTTCCCTCTGTTGAACCACGGGTCACTCTACAAGTACCAACCGCAGGCGAATTTCATTTAATTGTACGCCTGCCGGTTAAATCGGATCAGCGCGGTTATATTGAACAGTCCATTTTATCAGAAGTGTTTAGTAAACAAGACTTTTCCACAAAAACGGACGATGAAAAATAAACTACTGAAAACTCCGGCAACTAAGTTTTTTCGCTGGAAAGATCAAAAATTCAAACTTTGATTACTGATTTTTCCTTTTAACTTATCTCTATACCATTGGGATAACGATTAAAAAAGTGACTAATCGTCCCCCACTCTCCCATTCAAATTAAGGTCTAAATAATTATGGCTGATAAACTCAACAGAAATGATCTCTGCCACTGTGGAAGCGGTAAAAAGTATAAAAACTGCTGCCAGGGTAAAGACAGTTCGCCATTAACTTCAAAAATCGGAATGATTGCCGTTACAATAGCAATGATTTTAGGACTATTGTTTATAACATTTACCATTCTTGGAGGAAATGATTCCAGGGATTGTCCGCCCGGAACAAGCTGGTCTGATGCTCATCAGCATTGTCACTAAAAGTAATCTGAAAAAATTCTATTTTTTCGGGTCAGATAATGATCACTAAAATTCCTGCAAGTACAGTTCCTGCTATGGCTGTTCCATAGCATAAGATTATAATATAGGCTTCTACATGTTTCAGCATCAACCCATCATTAAGGGAGTGGCGGAATCGGTGCGCCCAGTGAAATAAGGAGAGAGAAATCAAACAAAAAAAATAGATCCGTGCTATAGGGTGTGTTGCCACTGAACGAAAGGTGTCTTGATCCGGCATCTCTATCCAACCCAGGGGCCCGGCAATTCCCAACAAAAAAATATGTACGGGAAGTAATAATGCCGCCAGTGTACCACCCACGCCAAAAAGCGACCACCAAAATGCCTCTGGTTTTTTTTTTACAATCATTGAATCAGATTATCATGAGAATTACTGCCAGGGATATCATCATCCAGAAAAAAATATTTCCTGCTATAATTAAACGATCCGGAATTTTTTTTCCTCTGAAGCGAAGTTCAATCACTTTTGGTGTAAGCATAAACCAGGTGATGCTGTGAAAAATCACAAATAAAAAAATTACAGTGTGTAAAGTGATAGACAGCGGAGTTTGAAACCAGTCTATTAGTGCCTCCCATGAACCTGCACCCCGGCGAAGTGCATTTAGCTGAATCAACATCAATATTGCGTACATCCCTACAAACAGACTAGTCGTTTCCCGAAGTATAAACCATAGGTAAGGCGTACGCTTTGTCCACCAAAAAAGTGACATGCTTGGCTGGTACATTTCAGGCTTAAACCGTGAATATTGAATTTTCTCTCCTTTTGTAATTTCCGGGGAATCTTTCATGGTTTTAGTCTAAAGGTTTATGATTCTTTCCAGGGCATTAAGACAGATTCCCACCATCTCAGTGCCGCCGTACCCTTATACCGCTGAATAGCGCCGGCCGGATCAACCCCTTTTGGGCAAACCACAGAGCACTCTCCTACCAGTGTGCAGCTGTATATTCCCCCCTCTTGTGTCAAGGCCTCATTTCGGTGGTCAGTTCCTTCATCCCGGCTGTCGTAATTATATCGCTGAGCCAGCGCAATTGCTGCCGGTCCCACAAAGGTTGGTTCCAGCCCCACAATCGGACAAGCGGAATAACACAGCATACAATTGATGCACATGCTGTAGGGTTCGTAAATCTCTTTCTCTTCCGGAGTTTGATGATAAGCGCCATCAGACAAGGGTTTTTCCTGATCGGTTATCAGCCAGGGTTGTGCGCTTTTTAGTTTGTCTATAAAATCATCCGTATTCACAACCAAATCACGGATAATTCCAAAATATTCAAGTGGGGCAATTCGTATCGGTCCTGGAGCATACTCCTCAAGAAAAGATTCACACGTTAACGTTGGACGATCGTTCACCATCATTCCACAACTTCCGCAAACTCCCATTCGGCAAGACCACCGGTACGAAAGTGTCCCGTCCAAATCGTCTTTGATATAGTTCAGTGCATCAAGAATGACCCACTTCTTTTTTAAGGGAACTTCATAATCCTGATAAAAAGGTTTCGAATCCACTTCCGGTAAATATCGCTGAACGCTTAGTGTAATTTTCTCTTCCATTTCAGTTGATTTGATCTCTTGTTAGAACTGTCTGTAAAACACCAGCATATCGATTATATCACTCTCCATATTTACGTTCTCCCGGCAGCCATCATGTAATCGTTACCGGTTTATACTCAATTCTGGGAGTTCCATTTTTGGTTTGATAAGCCAGGCTATGAACCAGAAACTGCTCGTCATTACGTTCAGGGAAATCTTTTCGTTGATGAGATCCCCGCGACTCCGTTCTTTCCATAGCTGAATGAATCAAAGCCTCAGCTACATCCAGCATGTAGGAAAGCTCAAGTGCGGAAATCAGCTCTGTGTTAAAGGTGTAACTGTGATCCCGAATGGATACTCCACGCATTCTTTGCTGCAGATCTTTGATAGTATTTCCTGATTTCTTTAATGACTCTTCAGTGCGGTAAATTCCTGCACCTGATTCCATGGCTTCGTGCATCTCTTTTCTAATGGCTACAATACTTTCACTATTTCTCTTTCCTGAAAAAAAGGCTTCCTCAATTCGTTTTCCCTCTTCGGTAACAATCGTTTCCAAATCATTGCTAAACCCTTTCTTTTGGGATGCATATTCTGCGGCAGCTTTACCGGCACGGGCGCCAAACACCAGGCACTCCGTTAGTGAATTAGACCCGAGCCTGTTTGCGCCATTTATACTTACACAAGCCGCTTCACCCGCAGCATAAAGTCCTTCAAGTGCAGTGGCTCCATGTATATCCGTATCAATTCCACCCATCACATAATGTACCACCGGGCGAACAGGAATCATCTCCTTAACCGGATCGATGTTTTCATACTTTCTACACAGCTCTCTTACAAAAGGGATTTTTCGATCAATTTTTTCCTCTCCAAGATGCTGGAGGTCCAGGTGCACATAATCCCCATAAGATCCTTCAATGGTTCTGCCTTTCTCCCTCTCTTTTTCAAACGCCTGGGAAAGTCTGTCACGTGGCCCGAGTTCCATAGAACTTAAAACCGGTTCGGGCTCAGGTTCACCAAGATCGTAATCTTGCAAATACCTGTAGCCATCTTTATTCAGCAAAAACCCACCTTCCGACCGCGCCGCTTCGGTAATTAAGATACCTGTGAATGGTAACCCTGTTGGGTGATATTGCACAAACTCCATATCCTTAAGAGGAACTCCTGCCCTATAGGCCAGTGCAAGTCCGTCTCCCGTTTTGATATTGGCATTTGTGGTAAATGGAAATAGTTTACCGCATCCCCCGGTACATAAAATCACGCTTCGTGCTGCAATAAATTTTAGTTTGCCTGTGGCCAGTTCAATGGCGGTTACTCCCTGACACCTTCCATCTTTAACTACGAGTCGGGTGACAAAGAATTCATCATACCGCCGAATAGGATCGTACTTCAAAGAAGTTTGGAATAGGGTGTGCAGCATATGAAAACCGGTCTTATCGGCTGCAAACCAGGTGCGCTTAATCTTCATACCACCGAAAGAACGAACTGCAACCGTTCCATCATCTTCGCGGTTCCAGGGGCAGCCCCAGTGCTCAAGTTGCAGTAGTTCATCAGGAGCTTCTTTTACAAAAGCCTCCACCGCATCCTGATCACACAGCCAGTCGGCTCCGGAAATGGTATCGTAGGCGTGATCATCAAGAGAGTCGCCCTCTTTAATAACTGCGGCAGCTCCACCCTCAGCAGAAACGGTATGACTGCGCATAGGATAAACTTTAGAAACCACGGCAATGCTTAGTTCGGGGTTACTTTCAGCAATAGATAATGAAGCACGCAATCCTGCAGCACCACCTCCCACTCTTAACACGTCATGTTCCGTAAATCCGTATCGAGTCATTTTAAGTTAATTCTTTTTAGCTCCCTTCACTTATTAACTCATAGACCTGAAGTTTTGATATAATTGAAATGTTGTAATATTTACATCTTTCGGGAAATGATGAGACAATTACTAATTATCATTTTTGGCGGTTTTATAAACTCTCTCTCCTATTAACTTAAATCTTTTTTACCTTCCTTTACATCCCAAAAAAATTCCCTAACTATTTTTATGACCTCAGATAAAGACGCGCTTTCCTATCCTAAAGAAAATATTAAAGTTTTATTGCTTGAGGGAATTCATCCCAAAGCTGTAGAAAATTTTAAAAATCATCAGTTTTTAAATATTGAAACTCAGGATCTTGCCTGGAGTGAAGAGGAGTTGCTGCAAAATATTGAAGATGTTCAGGTGATTGGCGTTCGTTCGAAAACTCAAATCACCGAAAAAGTGATTAAAAAAGCGTCCAAACTAAAAGCTATCGGCTGCTTCTGTATTGGAACCAACCAAGTGGATTTGGATGCCGCAACAATGGCAGGAGTCACTGTTTTTAACTCTCCGTATTCAAATACCAGATCCGTGGCTGAGTTGGTTATTGCTGAATCCATCATGCTTATGCGTCGTATTCCGTTGCGGGACAAAAAAGCACATGAGGGAATGTGGCTGAAAGATGCAAAAGACAGCTATGAAGTACGCGGAAAAAATATTGGGATCGTGGGATATGGACATATTGGTTCACAGGTTTCTGTGTTAGCTGAAAATATGGGAATGAATGTTCTGTATTACGATATAGAACCAAAGCTTCCCATGGGAAATGCAACCCGGGTGGAATCACTGGAATCATTGTTGAGCCAGTCAGATATCGTTACGTACCATGTTCCGGCAACACCCAACACAAAAATGATGATGGATGCTGAGAGAATTGCCCAGATGAAAAAAGGAAGTATTCTGTTAAATCTTTCTCGCGGCTCTGTGGTTGATATTCACGCGTTAAGAGACGCCCTTGAATCGGGACACGTAGCCGGTGCCGGTATTGATGTTTATCCTGAAGAACCGGAATCTAAAGGAGAACGATTTATTTCTGAACTGCAAAATTTACCGAATGTAATTCTTACGCCACATATTGGTGGATCTACGATTGAGGCTCAGTACAATATAGCAATCGACGTATCTACCAAACTCATCCATTTAATTGATAACGGAACCACGGTTGGCTCGCATTCCCTGCCGCCACTCAATTTGCCGGTGCAAAATGATGCACACCGCATTCTGCACATTCACGAAAATAAGCCGGGAGTACTATCAGAAATTAACCGCAGATTGTCTGATTTAGACATCAACATATTAGGCCAGTATCTCAAAACAAATGAGCTGATTGGGTATGTCGTGCTAGATATCGACAAGAATTATGATGAAAAGGTGCTGGAAGAGATGAGTAACGTGAAGCACACGATTAAATCACGCATTTTATATTAGGATTGAATGACAACTATATATTTCCCTTAAAAATGATCTAACGCTCCCGAATTAACGGCAGCGAACAACAGCGAAATGATCCGCCGGTAGATGGACCTCCATTAAACGTCACCTCTTCAACAGTGATCCCCCTTTTCCTCATTTCATCGTTAACTCTTTTGCAAAGAGGATGGTCTCGGCTGATCACTACATCCTTAGAAACAGAGAGTACATTTGTTGCCAATTCCTGCTGTTCATCTTTATCAATTTCTATCAGATCATAATCCCGCGACATAAATTCAGGGATCGGTTTTAACCCATCATCATAAATAAGCGCGCAATTTTCACCAACAGGATTAAATGTTAAATCGAGATGCAGCACATCTTCAGTTTCGTCTATGGTTAAAAATATCGGCATCACTTCCATTTCATCACTAAACATCTCGTGCAGCCATTCGAATGCCTCCAAATTTGTTCGATGACTAATCCCCACCATCAACTTTCCTTTATCCACCATAATATCTCCCGCTTCCAGCAGACATTCAGCCGGTGGAATAAATACATTAGGTTCATTTTCAGTAAAATCTTTGATGAGTGAAAATATCCCGGCAACCTCATATTTCCGGCTTTTATTCGCCATATCGCACAGAATTAGTTTATCGCCTATTACAACGGCAACATCTCGCGGCGTAAGCTGATCAAAAACAAATTTTCCCACATAATCCGGCACCTGAACCTCTACACCATGTTTTTCAAGCACCTGCTGGAAATCTTCAAATTCTTTTTTGAGCTGAT
>JBGTFX010000063.1:0-2991 GCA_041747055.1 Balneolaceae bacterium | reverse complement strand
CAAAATGTGCTATCTTGCTGATAGAGCAGGGTTCCCGCTTTAGCGGGTTCGTTCAACATTGCGCAGAACAACAATGCCTCCCAAACGTCGGCACTGTGTCTGCACAACCGTTATGGGCAATTTTAAACAGACTCCGATGTTAAAAAAACTTATTTATTTTGGAACTATTTGTGCGCTATTCAGTATCATAGTCAGCTGTTCCTCATCCAAAAAAGTTGTAAAAACCGAGGACAAACCTTTTGATGAAATTGGAACATTTCTACAGTCCCTCGTTGACACCGGCGGTATCCCAGGTATAGCAATAGCAATAACAAATGGACAGGATATTGTATATAGTAAAGGCTTTGGAGTAACCAACGTAGAGACTAAAGAAAAATTAGAGCCTTACCATACTTTTCATATCGCTTCGATATCTAAGACGTTTACTGCAACAGCCGTAATGCAGCTTTATGAGAACGGTAAGATTGACATTGACAAACCATTGATAACTTACTTGCCATATTTTAAACTCAAAGATGACCGCTATAAAAGCATTACCATTAAGCAAATGCTCAATCACACTTCGGGAATGCCGGATGTTGATGATTATGAGTGGCAAAAAGCTACCTCAGATGAAGGAGCCGCAGAGCGATACACCCGTAGTTTAGCTGACAGCACTTTAATCAGTACCCCTGGAACAGAATACCATTATAGCAACATTGCCTTTGACATTATGGCGGATTTGATTGCAAAAGTGAGTGGAATGTCATTCGAACAATATGTAAAGAAAAACATACTTATACCTCTTGAAATGAATGAGAGCAGCTTTTATTATCCTGAAGTAAAAATATCATTACGAACAAGCCCCCATGTAGGTAACCCACCCAAAGTAAGTCCTATTTACCCTTACAATCGGATGCATGCACCAAGCTCCACTTTAAATGCAAATGTTCTGGAAATGTCTCATTGGGCAATCACCAATATGAATGGCGGGAAATACAAGGGGACCCAAATCCTTTCTCCAGCCACGCATTCAATGATGATGACACCTACTTTCACAATAAACAAAGAACGTAAAATATCAATTGGTTTGAGTTGGTTCATTTATTCTTATAAGGGAGCAACTAACTTCGAACATGGAGGAAGTGATGATGGTTATAGAAGTTTGCTGACATTAATTCCAGAAAAACAAATCGGAATAATCATACTATGCAATTTAGAAGAAATACGCATGTATGACACTCGAAATAAAATTAGAGATATACTGCTTGCAAATTATGATAAGATGCTGTCTAAGTAATTCTAGTTTGACCATAATTTGCTCTCACCCAAAAACTGCTCATATTTTCTCAGACTTTTTTCCACGGGACAGGAGCTGACCTCATCCACCTCCCGACCAACTGTTCATTATTGTACGATCATTGTTCATTTCTGAACATATTTACTTCCTTAAAAAAATAATCCGTTTCTAAGTATTTGATTATCAGTGTAATAAGCTTAGTGGTCCAATATTTGCAAAAATTGAGGCATATCCTTGTACCAAATACCAAACTACCATGATCGGGAACCATTTAAAAATTGCCTGGCGGCATCTCTTAAAAAACAAATTCCTTTCGCTCATCAATTTCACCGGCCTGGTGGTTGGCATGACCGCCGCGTTGTTCATCTGGCAATACGTGGCCTACGAGCGGAGCTACGATAAAATCCACGAAAATGGCGACCGGATCTACCGGGTCCGGACCGACCGGGTCGCGGATGGCGTTCCGTTTATGCAGTTTGCGGCGGGAGCGGCCTGCGCCGGACCGGTGATCGCCAAAAATTTTCCGGAAGTGGAGAATTATGTAAAATTGTACGAATCGGGAGACGCCCTGTATTCCACGCAAAAAGACGTTATTTTCCGGGCGGAGAACGTATACTTTGCGATGCCTTCCGTTTTTGAGATTTTTTCTTTTTCCCTGGTGGAAGGCGACCCCAAAACGTCTTTGAGTGAGCCTTTTACAGCCTGCATCTCTGAGGCTGTCGCCAAAAAAATGTTCGGCGACGAAGACCCGATGGGGAAGATGATTACCCGCAATGAGCGGGATGAATACAAGGTGACCGGCATTTTAAAAGATGCGCCGGAAAATTCCCATCTGAAGTTTGACATCCTGTTGTCGTACATCACCTTTTCGGATCAAAACGAAAATACGGAAACCGCGCCTTTCTGGGATGGGTTTTTTACCTATCTTTTATTAAAACCCGAGGCGGATTGGCAAGCCCTGGAAGCCAAAATTCCGGTAGCGATGGAAAAGACCTACGACGAAGAAACCAGTAAAAGCACGGTTTTTTATCTGCAACCATTCGAGGATATTCATCTCACTTCCAATTACCTATTTGAAACCGAGGCCCCTGGCAATGGCAACGCGGTAAACTTTTTATTTTTGATCGGCGGTTTAGTGCTTCTGATCGCCTGGTTTAATTATGTGAATCTTGCTACCGCCCGCTCGGAACTCCGGGCAAAGGAAGTAGGCATTCGCAAAGTAGTGGGTTCCGGGCGCAACGCCCTGATCCGCCAGTTTCTCACCGAAGCGGCCTTGATGAACGTGCTGGCGATGATTGCCGCTTTCGGCCTGGCCCAGCTCTTCAGTCCCTGGTTCGTCAGTTTGATCGACAAGCCGATACCCATGACCATTTTCGATAACCGGGCCTTGTTTTTCACCATTTTAGCCGTTTTTCTGGTGGGTACTTTACTCACCGGGCTCTATCCCGCCTTTTTGTTGTCCTCCTTTAAACCGATTGCCGTGCTGAATACTGGCATAAACCGCAGCGGAGAGGGTGGTGGTAGTTGGATGCGCAAAAGCCTGGTCGTTTTTCAATTCATTGCTTCGGTCGGATTGATTGCCGGCACGATCATCATTTATAATCAGCTTGGTTACCTCCAGCAAGTGCAATTGGGTGTGAATATCGATCAAACCCTGGTGATCAAAAGCCCGATCATGCAGGATTCAACCTACACCGAAAAAAGTAGAACGT
>JBGTFX010000062.1:0-7496 GCA_041747055.1 Balneolaceae bacterium | reverse complement strand
ATGGGGTGATGGACTCTCCTATACAGGTCAGCGCTCCATCATACAACCTCAAATTTTACCCTTGTTTGATGGGTTGAGTGAAATTGAATTTATTGCCACCATTCTTACCGGCGAGCAATCAAATGGTTACGAACTGGTACAGCAAACCTGGAACGGGTATTATCCAAATAACTTTACCAGACAATGGAATGCCATTTTACATGATGGTATTGATTCTGACAGTGGATTTGAACCTCAAAATGTATCCATTCAAGGAAATTTTGCCTCTGAAATTCAATCTGAATTGACGGTTGATATCACAGATGGTATAGAAATTAATGTTAAACCCGACCCTACCCTATTCGATGGTCGGTTTGCAAATAATGGATGGCTACAGGAACTGCCTGATCCCATGACAAAAATTACATGGGATAATGTGGCTTTAATGAGTCCTGCAACTGCAATTTCGATAGGAATTAGCCCTGAGCGAAGTTTTAGCAGTAACAAAGTTCCCACTGTGCGAATTGATACAGGAAATGCCTCAATAGAAATTGCAGCATGGATTCAGCCGGGACATGCAGATAACTCCATAACTCTTTACGCAGGTTATGGCCGCCAAAACATTGGTAGGGTTGCTGATGGTGTAGGGGTGAATACGTACCCGCTTCGAGTTTCTAATGCCATGTTTTATCAGGCAGCTGAAGTAATTGATACAGGACAGAAGTACGAAATTGCATGTGTACAGGATCACCACAGTCTTGAAGGAAGAGATATGGTGAGATCCGCCTCAATGGAAGAATATAAGGAGAATCCTGAGTTTGCATCTTTCAAAAGTTTCCATGGATTTGAAGTTCCGGGGAAAAAGGAAGGTGATGAAAGAGGCCCGGTTTCATTATTTAATGAACAGTATGGCCCCGACCACCAGCCTCAATGGGGAATGGCTATCGATTTAAATGCCTGTTTTGGCTGTGGAGTATGTACAATCGCTTGTCAGGCAGAAAATAATATTCCTGTAGTAGGTAAACGGGAAGTAGGTCGCAGAAGAATGATGCACTGGATTCGAACTGATCGCTACTACGAAGGCGATCCCGATGATCCAAAAGTATATCACCAACCTGTTCCATGTATGCAATGCGAACTTGCTCCTTGCGAAGAGGTTTGCCCTGTTGCAGCAACGGTTCATAGTGAGGATGGTATAAACCAAATGACTTATAACAGATGCATTGGTACTCGTTATTGTGCTAATAACTGTCCCTACAAAGTGCGTCGATTTAACTTTTTTAATTACTCGAAAGAGTTCTTAACAACAGGTGATGATCCTGAGATCATACAAATGGCCATGAATCCCGAGGTAACTGTGCGTTTCCGGGGTGTTATGGAGAAATGCACCTATTGTGTTCAGCGACTAAATCGCGCAAAAATCGATTCTAAGATTAAAACAGGATCCAGAAAACCAGCCGATTTAACTGTACAAACTGCTTGTCAACAGGCTTGTCCATCAAACGCAATTACGTTTGGTGATCTAACCGACAGAGATAGTGTTGTTTCGCAGGATAAGATGAACGAGCGTAACTATGTCTTGTTGGAAGAGATAAATACTCGCCCAAGAACCTCTTACCTGGGCAAACTTCGAAATACAACTAACGAGCTGACTTAACTCAACCAAGATATTCAATCGTAACTGATTTAACATGAGCAAAACGTACGAATACGTTCCTGAACCGACATTGGTGAAGGGAAATCACAATTTTAGCAGTATCACCGCATTGGTGACTGATATCAACATGCAGCCCACTCCTAAATTGTGGTATGTTGCTTTTGGATTTGCAAACTTGTTGCTATTCCTCCTTCTCTTTTCAATCGGTTATTTGATTTGGGAAGGAACCGGTATATGGGGTTTAAATCAACCTGTAGGATGGGGCTGGGCAATTATAAACTTTGTTTGGTGGGTTGGAATTGGACACGCCGGAACATTGATTTCTGCCATTCTTTTCCTATTTCGCCAGGATTGGAGAACTGCAATTAACCGTTTTGCTGAAGCAATGACAATTTTTGCCGTTATGTGTGCAGGTATTTTCCCTGCTATACACGTGGGTCGAATTTGGGTGATCTATTGGGTTTTCCCAATCCCGAACTCAATGGCAATGTGGCCAAACTTTAACAGTCCTCTTCTTTGGGATGTTTTTGCCGTATCAACTTATTTTACAGTTTCTCTTCTCTTCTGGTATGTTGGACTCGTACCTGATTTCGCAACGCTGCGTGATCGCGTAAAAACCAAAATGGGAAAAGTACTATATGGTATCGGAGCCTTAGGCTGGCGAGGGAGTAACCGGCACTGGTGGAATTACGAAAAAGCTTATATGATTCTTGCCGGCTTAGCTACTCCACTTGTCCTTTCTGTGCATACCATTGTTTCTTTTGACTTTGCTGTTTCTATTATTCCGGGTTGGCATACCACAATTTTCCCCCCATACTTTGTTGCAGGTGCTGTTTTTTCAGGATTTGCAATGGTACTTACCTTGATGATTGTCTGCCGTAAAATTTATGGACTTGAAGACATAATGACGGTTGACCACATTGAGAAAATGAACCTTATTATTTTGGTTACAGGTTCGATGGTTGGTTTTGCCTACCTGATGGAGTTTTTTATTGCCTGGTATGGTCAGGTTGAATACGAAAAAGCAATTTTCATTATTCGTGCCGCAGGACCTTATGCATGGGCTTATTGGATAATGATTACCTGTAATGTTCTGTCTCCTCAATTCTTTTGGTCGAAAAAACTACGAAGGAATGTAACGTTCACATTTATCATATCAATTGTAGTTAACATCGGTATGTGGTTTGAGCGATTTGTAATTACAGTTACATCACTTTCCACAGATTATCTCCCATCATCATGGGGTTATTATTCACCTACCATTTGGGATGTTCTCACATACATTGGAACATTTGGATTGTTCTTTACATTCTTCCTCCTTTTCCTTCGATTCCTGCCAATGGTTGCCGTTGCCGAATTGAAAGGAGTTATGCCGCAAGCTGATCCTCATAACTACAATGAAGACGGAGAATTTGTTGAACCTACTGTAGAAGTGCCTGAACCTAAAAAAATTAGTGCAGAGTAATGAGTACAATTAAAAGCGACATTTACGGGGTATTAGCAGAGTGTAAAAACCCAAAGCAGTTGATTGATATAACTCAATTGGTTAACAAAAATGGGTATAAAAACTTTGATACTTTTAGCCCGTTCCCCATTCATGGAATGGATAAAGCGATGAGCTTAAAAAAATCAAAATTAGGCTGGATTGTATTAGGGCATGGTCTATTTGGCCTTGTAGGCGCCTTTTCCATGATCTATTTTATGATGGTTGTTGATTACCCTTTAATCATTGGAGGGAAACCACTATTTAATTTACCCGCCTGGATACCGGTAATGTTCGAATTAACAGTACTACTGTCTGCCTTTGGTGCTGTTTTCGGGATGTTTTTCCTTAATGGGCTTCCAAGGCTTAACCATCCACTATTTACATCAGAAAATTTTAAGAAAGCTACCGATGATGGATTTTTCATCTGTATTGAAGCAGAAGATCCTCAGTTTGATAGCGAAAAAGTTCAGAAACTTTTTAAAGATGCCGGAGCTGAAAATATTGAAGAAATCCACGACCTATCGTGAGCAAACAAATCATTTTTTAAGAACCAGTAAGTTATGAAATTGGCAACAACACATATTACAGTACTTTTGCTCACAACCATTCTGATGATGGGTTGTCGAGGGCAACAATCAGAAAAGCCCCCAATTGCACCTCAACAGAATATGCAGTTTCAGGAGCGTTTTAATGCACAGCAAGAAAATCCGTTTTTTGATAATAATATGTCGATGCGAATGCCTGTTGAAGGCACCATTGCTCAGGGTCAACTCAGAGATGATGTTCGATTGTACGAAGGCACGGATGAAGATGGTAATTACGTGGAAGAGAACCCTATGGAAATGACAAGATCGTTCCTTTATCGCGGTAAAGAGCGATACGATATATTTTGTCAGGCATGCCATGGCGGAACCGGTGATGGACGTGGAATTATTATGACCGGACAATATGGATATGTGCCTGCACCTACATTTCACAGAACAACAAGTTATGATATGCCGGATGGGGAATTATATTCAGCCATCACTAATGGAATAAGAAATATGCCTTCTTACGCTACACAAATACCTGTTGAAGATCGATGGGCAATTGTGGCTTATGTAAGAGCCTTGCAAAGGAGCCAAAATATTTCTGAAGACGAAGTAAGAGATCTTGGAATTGATATTGCCCGGCTTCAGGAACTGTATCAGGAACAACAAGCTCTTGAGGAAGCAAGATCTCAAGCATTAGCTGCGGCCGACGAAGATGCACCAGTATCTGCTGAGATAGGAGAAGCTTTATATACTCGCTATGCTTGCAATAGCTGCCACTCCTTAGATGGATCAAGTATTTTAGGACCATCCTTTGCTAACCTATACGGCAGTGAAAGAAATTTTGAAGACGGAACATCACAGATTGCTGATGAAGATTACCTCTATGAATCGATTGTAGAACCCGGCGTTCTTGTAGTGGAAGGATATCCCAACGTAATGCAATCGTACAACTATTTATCAGAAAGTGAACTACAATCATTGATAGAGTTCATTAAAGAACAATCAGATAATTAACGCCCAGCGAAAGACATAAATAATGGCTTCACATAGTCCAAAATTAACAGATTCGGTACAACTTCCTTCGCAACTGGATGCAACCAGAACCTTTTATGGTATTGGTGCATTTGGCTTAATTGCCAGTGGTGTTGGATACTTCTTAAATTCAGAGCAATTCTTGTTCTCTTACCTTACCAGCTTTACTTTTTTTACAAGTATAGCCTTAGCGTCTTTAATCATGGTAATGATTCATCATGTTACAAAAGCAGCTTGGGGTACGGTAATAAGAAGAATTCCCGAAACATTTTCTTCTACTATGTGGATTTGGGCTATTTTTATCATCCCAATTCTTTTAGGAATGGGAAGTCTTTATCATTGGACAGATATAGTTTATGTCGCTGATGATCCAATTATGCTAGGAAAAGTTCCTTACTTAAATGAACCGTTCTTTGTAATTAGACAACTTATTTATCTTGGCATTTGGGGCTTTTTGGGGTACAAACTTCATAAAGTATCTGTTGACATGGATAAAACAGAGGACTGGGGCCTAACAAAGCTTCTTCAAAAAATAAGTGCCCCGGGAATCCTTTTATTTTCATTGACAATAGCCTTTGCCAGTTTCGACTGGATGATGTCTTTAGATGCACATTGGTTCTCTACTATGTTTGGCGTCTACTTTTTTGCAATGAGCTTTCAGGCAATATTTCCGGTTTTGATTTTAATGGTATTCTGGCTCCACAAAAAAGGAATGCTCAAAAATACAGTCAGAAAAGCTCATATATTTGATTTAGGCGCTTGGTTTTTCGGCTTTACGGTCTTTTATGCCTATATCGCCTTTTGTCAGTTCTTATTGATTTATTATGCGAACATTCCGGAAGAAACGTTATGGTATTATCACAGACTAGAAGGATCTTGGGCATTTATTACGTACGGTTTGATCATAGGACGATTCTTAATTCCATTTATTCTTCTGCTCAATCGTGATAGAAAGCATAATAAAAACATATTAATTTTTACATCAGTATTAATTCTGGTAATGCATTTTATAGAGCTTCACTGGATTATAATGCCGATTTTACATCATCACGGAATTTCTGTTAGCTGGTTGGATATCACTACTTTCTTAGGACTTGGTGGTATATTCATGGGACTATTTTTTAGCACCTTGCGAAAGTACAATATTGTACCGACAAGCCACCCTACCCTATCGGAATCGCTAGACAAACACTATCACCAATAATTGTTTTGATATCACACTATTGCCATGAGTAAAGATCCAAATAAGCTTAGAGCGGAAGAGAAAACGAGGATTGTTGAAGAAGCAATTGCCGGAGGCAAAGAAAACATAAAACCAACAGCTGAAAAGTATGGTATTGATGTTGAACTTCTCGAAACCTGGGTACGTGAAAAAGATGTTACATACGTTTTTACTCCAGATCAATTAGATGATGAAGAAAGCATAGATTTAGAAGTGACAGATGAGTTTGCCAGTCATTATGAATATGGTGCAACTCCAGATCACCTTAATTACCCAAGGCTGGTATTCTGGTCAATATTTGGTACTTCAGTAATTCTTCTGATGATCGTTTCTATCTTCTATCTTCACGATTTTACTTATCAAAGATTTGGACAGCAACAGTCAGCAGAAAGCATATACTATAACATAAACGAATTAAAAGAACGCGATCAGGTTACACTAGACTCCTATGGAGTTGTGGATCTTGAAGCGGGCATCTATCGAATTCCAATTGACAGCGTCATTACTCAAATGGCTGTAGATACCGATTGAGGAGTAGAATTATGAAGAAAACGCTGAAAATCTTATTTCTGATTTCAGTGTCGATGATGTTTATTCAAACATCCTTTGCGCAGTTAAACCGAGGCGTTCCTTCAAGTGTGGAAGGTGTTGGTGTAGAAGAGAAATTGGGAAGTACTATACCATGGGATCTCCAGTTTGTGAACTCAGAAGGTAACTCTGTGACCATCAAAGAATTAATGAACGATGGCAAACCTGTTTTGCTTAATCCACTTTATTATGAATGCCCATCACTTTGTGGGTTAGTTATTGAGTCTGTTTACAAAGTTGTAAATCAACTTAAATGGAACCCCGGGGAAGATTATACGATTATTTCATACAGTATTGATCCAACAGAAACACCAGAACAAGCCGCTGCCGAAAAAAGGGAAGTTATGGCAAACTTCAATCGCTCGGGTGCGGAAGAAGGCTGGCACTTTTTAACCGGTAGTGAAGAAGCAATTAAAGAACTGTCGAACTCAATTGGATTTAATTACAAATATGACGAAAAAACCGGCGAGTATTTGCACCTTGCAAGTATCATGTTAATCAGTCCGGATGCCGTAATTACCCGTTATCTTTATGGAATAAATTTTTTGGAATTCGACCTTCGAAATGCGCTTTATGAAGCTGCTAACGGTAGAATCGGATCTACAATCGAAAGGGTTATTTTATACTGTTTTACTTACGACTCGGAATCACAAAAATATGTTCCGGTCGCCATCAATATTATGAAAGTAGGTGGCTTGGCTACCATGCTTATTCTGGGTATATTTCTCATGATTTTATGGAGGCGAGAACTCGGGTCAACAACACAAAATATAGAGTTTGAGAATGAATAGATTTAGTGAATACATGCTCCCCCCCGCCAGAAGTACCAATGCTGGCGAAATCGATGCTATATTCCATTTTGTAAATGTTACAAGTGTTATACTGCTCACTGGAATTACGATAGCTATTATCTACTTTGCGTGGAAATATCGGAGACGTTCAGAAGATGATGTTACTCCTGTTATTACCCATAATAGTAAACTTGAAATTACCTGGTCT